>NZ_JBVVPV010000002.1:0-227021 GCF_055811735.1 Mesorhizobium sp. WSM4850
GGGGTTAGGGGTGGGGGTACTGCGGTCGGTGCTCTTGGCGGCCGCCTCGCCACCCGGCTCCGCAGCTGCCTTCACATTGCCCTCGCCGGCCACTTTCAAGCGTACAATGGGCGAGCCGATCGCCACCGTGTCGCCGATCTCCGCACCCAGCCAGACGATCTCGCCGTCGACTGGCGAAGGAATCTCGACCGTCGCCTTGTCGGTCATGACGGCGGCAAGCACCGCGTCCTCGCGCACGAGATCGCCGACCTTGACCTGCCATTCGACCAGTTCGGCCTCGGCGACGCCTTCGCCGACATCGGGCAGCTTGATCACATATTCGCCCATCGTCAGGTCCCCTCTACCGAAGCGTTTGCGCTGCCCCTCACCCCTGCCCATTCCGGGGCGAGCCGCTTGTCTCGCCCGTCCTTCGGACCCCCGTGAAAAACGGGGAGTTGGGGATCGCCGGCGTGGCGACCAGTCCCTTCTCCCCGTTCTGCACGGGGAGAAGGTGCCGGCAGGCGGATGAGGGGCGGCGCCACCATTGGCAATTGGTCCGAGGCTCTGCCTGCCATCGTCAGGCCTCCATCGTTTCGACGAGCGCGCGGCCGAGCCTGGCCGGACCGGGGAAATAGTCCCACTCCTGCGCATGCGGATAGGGCGTGTCCCAGCCGGCGACCCGCACCACGGGCGCTTCCAGATGGTAGAAGCAGTTTTCCTGCACCAGCGCCGACAGCTCGGCGCCGAAGCCGGATGTCAGCGTCGCCTCGTGCACGATCACGCAGCGACCTGTCCTGTTGACCGAGTCGACGATCGTCTCGAGATCGAGTGGCAGCAGCGTCCTCAGATCGATGATCTCGGCGTCGATGCCGGTCTCCTCGGCCGCCGCCTGCGCGACATAGACCATCGTGCCGTAGGCCAGCACGGTGACAGCGGCGCCCGGCCGGCGGATCACCGCCCGGCCGAGCGGGACCGTATAATGCCCGTCGGCGACCTCGCCGAGCTCATGCTTCGACCACGGCGTCACCGGGCGCTCGTGATGGCCATCGAACGGGCCGTTGTAGAGCCGCTTCGGCTCGAGGAAGATCACCGGATCGGGATCCTCTATCGCCGCGATCAGAAGACCCTTGGCGTCATGCGGATTGGACGGCACGACGACCTTCAGGCCGGAGACATGCGTGAACAGCGCCTCCGGGCTCTGGCTGTGGGTCTGGCCGCCAAAAATGCCGCCGCCGGTCGGCATCCTGACCACGATCGGGCAGGTGAAATCGCCGTTCGAGCGGTAGCGCAGCCGCGCTGCCTCCGAGACGATCTGGTCATAGGCCGGATAAACATAGTCGGCAAACTGCACCTCGACGCAAGGTTTCAGGCCGTAGGCGGCCATGCCGATGGCCGAGCCGACGATACCGGCTTCGCTGATCGGCGTGTCGAAGCAGCGGCTCTTGCCGTATTTCGCCTGCAGGCCTTGGGTGCAGCGAAACACGCCGCCGAAAAAACCGACATCCTCGCCGAACACGATGACGCGTTCGTCGCGCCCCATCGAGACGTCCATGGCGTCGCGGATCGCCTCGATCATGGTCCGTCTTGGCATGGTCAGACCCCCGCCTGCTGGCGCTGGCGTCTGAGATGCGGCGGCATCTCACCATAGACGCCCTCGAACATGTCACGCGTCGAAGGCTTGCCGCCGGCATGCAGCGTGCCGTGGCGCTCGGCCTCCCTTTGCGCCGCGATCACCGTTTCGAGGATTTCCGCCTCGGCCTGGGTGTGGCGCTCGTCCGACCAGACAGCGCGCTGGATGAGATGGTTCTTCAGCCTGACGATCGGGTCGCCGAGCGGCCAGGCGTCGGATTCGGCCTTCGGCCGGTAGGCCGACGGATCGTCGGAACTCGAATGCGCCCCGACGCGATAGGTGACATATTCGACCAGCGTCGGCCCAAGATTTTTCCGCGCCCGCTCCGCCGCCCATTTGGCCACCGCGTGGACGGCGAGATAATCGTTGCCGTCGACCCGAAGCGACGGAATACCGAAGCCGAGGCCGCGGGCGGCAAATGTGCCGGAGCCGCCGCGGGCAATGCCCTGAAAGGTCGAGATCGCCCACTGGTTGTTGACGACGTTGAGCACCACCGGCGCCTTGTAGGTCGAGGCGAAGACCAGCGCCGAATGAAAGTCGGACTCGGCCGTCGAGCCGTCGCCGATCCAGGCGGCGGCGATCTTCGAATCATTGCTGATCGCCGAAGCCATCGCCCAGCCGACTGCCTGGATATATTGCGTCGCCAGATTACCGGAGATCGAGAAGAAACCATGCTCCTTCGACGAATACATGATCGGCAGCTGCCGGCCCTTCAGCGGGTCGGCCTCGTTCGAATAGATCTGGTTCATCATCGTAACCATCGGATAGCCGTCGGCGATGAGCAGGCCAGCCTGCCGATAGGTCGGAAAGTTCATGTCGCCCGGCGCCAGCGCCTTGCGAAAGGCGCAGCTCACCGCCTCTTCACCGAGGTGCTGCATGTAAAAGGAAGTCTTGCCCTGGCGCTGCGCCATCTGCATGCGCGCGTCGAAGCTGCGCAGCGTCATCATGTGGCGCAGGCCTTCCAGCAACTCGTCGTCGGAAAGCAGCCCGGCCCACGGCCCGACGGCCTCGCCGGCGCGGTTGAGCACGCGGATGATCGAAAACGCCAGGTCGCGGATATCACGCGGATCGACATCGATCTCGGGACGCGGCACCGAGCCGGCCTTGGGGATGGTCACATCAGAAAAATCCGGCGTTCCGCCCGGTCGCACCTCGGGCTCCGGCACATGGAAGCGCAACATTCCCGCATCGGCCATGACCTTCGTCCTCCCATGTTGCCCGGCCAAGATACTTGCACACCGGGAGACCAGTGCCAATTCGTCGGGCAAGGCTTCCGGCCAACCACCGCGCCGTCAGCAGCACTAGCCAGGATGAAGATATGTCAGCGAAATTTCTTGTCGATCTTCCGGCTCTGCGCGCAATTTGGCGCATGATTGCGCCGGGTTTCCCGCCAGATTGGACAAGGCCTCGGATTGAGGCTGAGCACGGCGGCCGGAGCTGCCAATCTTCCCCCTTGTGGGGGGATCACGCTCCTCAACGTTTGTCCGCAGCGATTGCCCACCTATCGTTTCACCCGGCGCCCGCATCATGCTAACCCATAACCCATGGCACAGAAGAAAGGTTACGAGGTCGATTCGTGGTTGGCGCGGCCGGACCCGCGTGTCTCGATCGTCCTGCTCTACGGGCCCGACCGCGGGCTGGTCGCCGAGCGCGCCCGCGCCTTTGCCGGCAAGACCGGCCTGCCGCTCGACGATCCGTTCTCCGTGGTCAGGCTGGACGGTTCGGAAGTCGATCGCGACGAGGGCCGCCTGCTCGACGAGGCCCGCACCGTGCCGATGTTTTCGGACCGGCGCCTGCTCTGGGTGCGCAATGCGTCCGGCCAGAAGGCGCTTGCCGACGACGTCAAGGCGCTGACCGCGGAGCCGCCGCGTGACGCCATTATCCTGATCGAGGCCGGCGACCTGAAGAAGGGCGTCGGGCTGCGCGCCATTGTCGAGGCGGCGGACATTGCCATGGCGCTGCCGTGCTACACCGACGAGGCGCGGGACATCGATACGGTCATCGACGACGAATTGCGCAAGGCCGGCATGTCGATGACGCTGGAAGCCCGCCAGGCGCTGCGCCGCAACCTCGGTGGTGACCGGCTGGCCTCGCGCGGCGAGATCGAAAAGCTGGTGCTCTATGCCCACGGCCAGAGCGAAATCGGCCTCGATGACGTCAAGGCGACGTCGGGCGACGTCTCTGGCCTGTCCTTCGATGACGCCGTCGATGCTTTGCTCGACGGCAAGGTCGGCGACTTCGACATAGCCTTCACCCGTCACTGCCAGTCCGGCGGCCAGGCATTTCTGGTGCTGTCGTCGGCGATGCGGCAGCTGCAGGCGATCCAGGCAATGCGCGGCCTGATGGACGCCGGCGGCCGCAACGCCGCTTCGGTCGTCGCCGCGGCGCGCCCGCCGGTTTTTTTCGCGCGGCGCAAGCTGGTCGAAAAAGCCCTCGAACGCTGGAGCAGCGAGGCGCTCGCCCGCGCGCTCAACCGCCTGCAGACGGCGGTGCTGCAGACCCGGCGCCGGCCGGACCTCGCGGTCGCGCTGGCCCGACAGGCGCTGCTCGGCATCGCCGTGGAGAGCGCAAGACTGGCGCGCACCTGATCTCCCCCCTTGAGGGGGAGATGTCGCCGAAGGCGACAGAGGGGGTCGCAGCGCGTGGAGCGCCGACATCTTCTTCGCTTCAGCAAGGTGCCGGCGCTTGATGTGAGGCGACCCCTTCTGGCCTGCCGGCCATCTCCCCCTCAGGGAGGGAGATCAGCAGCCTCGACGATTTCGCCAATCACCGGCGCTGGAAAAGGGAAGGGCTGGCAATCGCCGCCCCTCATTGCCCTGCCGGCCTCTTATCTGCAACGTTGGTGATTGGCGAAGCCGTCGATGACAGCCCCCTCTCCCCGTCACTATACGGGGAGAGGATGCCGGCAGGCAGGTGAGGGGCGGCGCAAACGCTGGAGCAGGTAGCCTATAAGGTCGCCGATCCTCGTCTAAAGCAAGCGGGACCCCCTAGGCTCTTTGCCGGCTAACTACTGCTCCTGCTTCAGCCGCCGGCAAAGCTCGTCGAGTTGCTCCAGCGTCCGATAGGCGACGCTGATCACGCCGCCGCGCTCGTTGTGCTCGATCGTGACGAACATGCCGAGCGTGTCGGTCATGAACTTTTCCAGCGCCCGCGTATCAGCATCCTTTTGCACCGGTGCTGCAGGCTGTCGCTTCACCGTCGGCGCACCCGCCGGCATCTGCGCCAGCGCTTCGGCCTGGCGCACCGAAAGCCCGTCCTCGACGATGCGCTTGGCCAGGCCCACCGGATCCTGCGCCGTCACCAATGTACGGGCATGGCCGGCCGACAGCGCGCCGTCGACCAGCATGTCGCGGATCACGTCCGGCAGCTTCAACAGCCGCAGCGTGTTGGCGACATGGCTGCGGCTCTTGCCGATCACCTGGCCGAGATCGGCCTGGGTGTAGCCGTGATCGTCGATCAGCTGCTGGTAGCCCATCGCCTCCTCGACCGGATTGAGGTCGGTGCGCTGGACGTTTTCGATGATCGCCAGCTCGAGCGCGGTGCGATCGTTGACATCGCGCACGATGATCGGGATCTCGCTCAGCCCGGCGCGCTGCGCGGCGCGCCAGCGCCGCTCGCCGGCGATGATCTCGTAGCGGCCAGCCTGCGTCGGCGATGGCCGCGCCACCACCGGCTGCACCACGCCATGTTCGCGGATCGACTGGGCAAGATCGGTCAGGTCGGCGTCGCCGAAATGCCGGCGTGGATTCTTTGGGTTCGGGCTAAGGAACTCGATCGGCACCTTGCCGTCGGCATTCATGCCCGGCTTTTCCACTACTGCCGGACGATCGATTTCGCCGATCAGCGCCGCCAGTCCCCGGCCCAGTCTTTTTCTCGAAAGGTCTTCGCTCATCGTCTGTCCAGATCGTTTCGGTATCAATTCGGCTTCTAAGCGGCGCGCAGTTTGCGCTCGCGGCGGATCACCTCGGAGGCAAGCTGCAGATAGGCCTGGCTGCCGGAGCATTTGAGGTCGTAGAGGATCGCCGGCTTGCCGTAGGACGGCGCCTCGGAGACGCGCACATTGCGCGGGATGACGGTTTCATAGACCTTGTCGCCCATATGCGCCCGCACGTCCTGCACCACCTGGTTGGCGAGGTTGTTGCGCCCGTCGAACATGGTCAGCACGATGCCCTGGATGGTCAGCTCGGGATTGATCGAGCGGCGGACCTGCTCGACCGTCTCCAAAAGCTGGCTCAGGCCCTCGAGCGCAAAGAACTCGCATTGCAGCGGCACCAGCACCGAATCGGCTGCCGCCATCGAGTTCAGCGTCAGCAGATTGAGCGACGGCGGGCAATCGATCAGCACATAGCCAAAATTCGCCGAGCGCTCGGCCGAGGCGCTCAAGGCGTTGCGCAGCCGCAGCACCCGGTCCGGCGCCGAGGCGATCTCCATTTCGATGCCGAGCAGGTCGAGCGTCGACGGCACGATCGACAGTCCCGGCACCGCCGTCGGGATCGCCGCCGCCTCCAGATCGAGCTCGCCGGTCAGCACGTCGTAGGAGGAAACGGTGCGGTCGCGCCGGTCGATGCCGAGACCGGTGCTGGCGTTGCCTTGCGGGTCGAGATCGACGATCAGCACCCGCTCGCCGATCGCCGCCAGCGCCGTGGCCAGATTGATGGCGGTCGTCGTCTTGCCGACGCCGCCCTTCTGGTTGGCTACGGTGATGATTCGGGGGCCATTCTTCATCATGGGTCTATGCCAGAAATTCATGCCGAGGTCGCCGATCTAAGTCAGTTGGCGCAAATCAGACAGTTCGAGGATGACGCCATGAGCGTCGGTCGCGCTGGCATGTTCTACCAGATCGAACGACCATCGTTGAGCGCTTTCTGCCAATTCGGTTCGGTAATCCCGGCCTTTGTGGAACAGGCCGCAGGTGCCCGTCGTCAGCCACGGCGCCGCCAGTTCGAGCAACACCGGAAGCGACGCCAGCGCTCTGGCGGTAACGATTTGAGGTGTTGAAACAAACGGATACGCGTCGTCGATGCGCCGTGCGACGACCCTGGCCGGCAGGTTGAACTGGCCGACGACTGCTTGCAGGAACGATGCCTTTTTCCGATTGCTTTCAACCAGGTCGATGCTGGCGCCGTCGCGCTCGGCAAGCAGGAACGCCAGCACCAGGCCGGGAAAACCGCCACCGGAGCCGAGATCGAGCCAGCGCTTCGCGTCTGGTTTGATTCGCGCCAGCTGCGCGCTGTCGAGGATGTGGCGGCGCCAGACGTCGCCCTGCGTCGACTGCGCCGCCAGGTTTATCCGGCGGTTCCATTTCTGAAAGACCGTCTCGAACTCTACCAGGCGTTCGAATGTTTCACGTGAAACCGGACCGGCAGCCGATTGCAGGCCGGCCCATGAGGCAGCGCTCACGCAACATTCCTTCGCGTGGCAGCCTCGGCGTTGCGGACATGCGCGACAATGATTGCCAGTGCCGCCGGCGTCATGCCTTCCATACGCTGTGCGTCGGCGATCGAGCGCGGCTGGCGCGACAGCATCTTTTGCTTCAGCTCGTTGGACAGGCCCGGAACGGAACCAAAGTCGAGCGACGCCGGGATCAATCGGCTCTCCTCTTGCCTGATCTGCGTGACGTCGGCTTGCTGGCGGTCGAGATAGACTGAATATTTCGCTTCCGTTTCAAGGCGCTCTGCCGTTTTGCTGTCAATGCCCGCAAACTGCGGGGCGATCCGGGCCAGCCAAGCGACGTCGACGCCGGGATAGGCCAGCAATTCATAGGCCGAGCGGCGCACCCCGTCCCGGTTGATCTCCAGCCCATGACGCGCCGCTTCATTCGGGGTCATGGTGAAGCCAAGCGCAAGGTCCCTCGCATTTTCAAGGTTCTGCACGATATCGCTAAACCGTTGCATCCGCTCCTGCGAGGCTATCCCGAGCTTGATCGCCAGCGGCGTCAGCCGCTCATCGGCATTGTCGGCGCGCAGCGACAGCCGGAACTCGGCCCGCGAAGTGAACATCCGATACGGTTCGGCGATGCCACGGCTGGTCAGGTCGTCGACCATCACCCCGATATAGGCCTCGGTGCGGCTGAGCACGATCTGGTCGCTTGCCGACGTTTTGCGCGCGGCGTTGAGGCCGGCCAACAACCCCTGCGCCCCCGCCTCCTCGTAACCGGTGGTGCCGTTGATCTGCCCGGCCAGAAAAAGACCGGCGATCCGCTTGGTTTCCAGCGTCGGCTTGAGCTCGCGCGGATCGACATGATCGTACTCGATGGCATAGCCGGGCTGCAGCATCGTTGCACGTTCCAGACCCGGGATGGTCTTCAAAATGTCGAGTTGCACGTCCTCGGGCAGCGAGGTCGAAATGCCATTCGGGTAGACGGTATCGTCGTCCAGCCCTTCCGGCTCGAGAAAAATCTGGTGGCCTTCGCGGTCGCCGAACTTGACGATCTTGTCCTCGATCGACGGGCAGTAACGCGGCCCCACCCCTTCGATCGAGCCGGAATACATCGCCGAACGGCCCAGATTGGCGCGGATCAGCTCATGTGTAGCCGCCGTCGTGCGCGTGATGCCGCAATGGATCTGTGGATTGTCGATGCGGTCGGTCATCAGCGAGAACGGCACCGGGTCGTCATCCGCCGCCTGGCTCTCCAGCGACGCCCAATCGATCGTTCGTCCGTCCAACCGCGGCGGCGTGCCGGTCTTCAGCCGTCCGAGCTTGAAGCCGGCGCGGCTCATCGTCGCCGACAGGCCGAGGCTGGCCTGCTCGTTCATGCGGCCGGCAACGATCTTCTTCTCGCCGATATGGATCAGCCCGCGCAGGAAAGTGCCGGTGGTCAGCACCACGGCGCCGCAGCCAAACCGGCGGCCATCCGCCAGCAGCACCGCCGCCAGGCGCTCATTGGCGATTTCGAAATCCAGGACCTCGCCCTCGACCACGTCGAGGCCGGCCTGTTCGCGTATCGCCGCTTGCATGGCGAGCCGATAGAGTTTTCTGTCGGCTTGCGTCCGCGGCCCGCGAACTGCCGGGCCCTTGCGGCGGTTGAGCAGACGGAACTGGATGCCGGCCGCATCGGCGACGCGCCCCATCAGCCCGTCCATGGCATCGATCTCGCGAACCAGATGGCCCTTGCCGAGCCCGCCGATCGCCGGATTGCACGACATGACGCCGATCGTCTCGAAGCGCAGCGTCACCAGGGCAATCTTCGCGCCAGCGCGCGCGGCAGCACTGGCCGCCTCGCAACCAGCATGGCCGCCGCCCACCACAACCACATCATAGTGATCGGTCATTTTTAGGGTTCCAGATTCAGGTTGACCGACACATGTCCCCGTCAGGACGTGGTGTCAAGCCGGCACCTTCTCCCCGTATAGTGACGGGGAGAAGCGGGCTAGCCGCAGCAACGACGGGTCTTTTGCAACGCTGGTGATTGGGAAACCGTCGACGGTTGTGTCTTTCCCCCCGTCACTAGACGGGGAGAAATGCCCGGCAGGGCAATGAGGGCAGCGCTAAGTCTGAAATTCGATCCCGCCTCGGGGACCGTGGATCGTTTCACGTGAAACAATGCCTTCGAGCTAATCGCGTGGTGTTTCACGTGAATCACCCAGAGCTGGCCGGCCCGCAATGTTTCACGTGAGTCATTTGCCGATGCAGAACTGCGCAAAGATGACGTCGAGCATGTCCTCGACATCGACCGCCCCAATGATGCGGCCAAGCCGATCCGCCGCCAGCCGCAATTCCTCTGCCCGCAGTTCCTGCCCGCGTCCATGCTCTGCCGCTGCCACCAGCAGGAAGTGCTTCGTCTCGTTGAGCAGTTCGACGTGCCGCAGCCGCGAAGGCAGGATCTCGCCGGCCTGGCCGACCTGCGCTGCGGCGCGACGGCCGATCTCGACCAGCAATTCCGCCAGCCCGGTGCCGTCCTTGGTCGAGATAACCGCGTCGTAGCGCGCCACAAGCGATTCATCCCGCAGCAAATCGGCCTTCGTCCCGATCCTCAAGGCCGGGACATCAGGTGGTATTGCGCCGATCGGCACCGGCTCCACCATATCCTCCAGCATCAGCAACAAATCGGCAGTGCCGGCCTTGCTCCTTGCTCTTTCGATGCCGATCGCCTCAATCCTGCCGGGCGTATCGCGCAGGCCGGCGGTATCGGTCACTCTTATGCGCATCCCCTCCAGGTCCAGCACCACCTCGAGCAGATCGCGGGTGGTGCCGGGCTCCTCGGTGACGATCGCCGCATCGCGCCGGACCAAAGCGTTGAACAGGCTCGATTTGCCGGCGTTCGGCGCACCAAGAATGACGACCTCAAAGCCGTCACGGATGATTTCGGCGGCCCGGAAGCCTTGGACATGACGCTCGATCTCGCCGATCATCGCGCGGACGTCGGACCAGACCGTCTCTGCAACGGAACCGGGCACATCGTCTTCGTCGGCAAAATCGATTTCTGCCTCGATCATCGCGCGCGCATGAATCAGCCGGCGGCGCCAGGCGAGGTAGAGCTCGCTCTGCACGCCTTCGGCATTCTGGACGGCAAAACGCCGCTGCGCCTCAGTCTCGGCATTGACGAGATCGGCCAGCGCCTCGGTCTCGACCAAATCGACCTTGCCATTGAGAAAGGCGCGGCGGGTGAACTCGCCCGGCTCGGCATGTCTGACGCCGTCGAAGCCGGCGATCACCTCCAGCATCTTCGCCACCACGGCCCGCCCGCCATGGACGTGGAATTCAGCGACATCCTCGCCGGTAAAGCTGTTTGGGCCGGCAAAGAAAACGACCAGCCCGCTGTCGAGCACCGATCCGTCCGGCGCCCTGAACTGGCGATAGGCGGCAACACGGTTCTTGACCTTGGGGCCAGCAATCGTTTCTACGACGAATCGACTTTGCGGGCCGGAAATGCGGATCACGGCAACCCCGGCGGGCAGGCGGCCGCTCGACAGGGCAACAATGGAATTACCTGAAATCATTTGCCGACCCAGCACAACCGCCCTAGCTTCGCTTGTTCACCAACAGATTGCCGAGTTATCAACAGTGACGTTGCCCGCGAAAAACCTGCTTGCCGAAGAGGCCAGCCCCTATCTGCAGCAGCACAGCGGCAACCCGGTGCATTGGCGGGCGTGGTCGCCGGCGTCTCTCGCCGAAGCCAAGGCGCTCGAGCGGCCGATCCTGCTCTCAGTCGGCTACGCCGCCTGCCACTGGTGCCATGTCATGGCGCACGAAAGTTTCGAGAACGGCGACGTCGCCGCCGTCATGAACCGTCTGTTCGTCAATATCAAGGTCGATCGCGAAGAGCGGCCGGACATCGACCAGATCTATATGGCCGCATTGTCGGCGATGGGCGAGCAGGGCGGATGGCCGCTGACCATGTTTTTGACGCCGGATGGAAAACCTTTCTGGGGCGGCACCTATTTTCCGCTCGAGGCCCGCTACGGCCGCCCGGGTTTCGTCCAGGTGCTGGAGGCGGTCGACAAGGCGTGGCGGGAGAAGAAAGGAAGCGTTAACCAAAGCGCCGACGGCCTGACCACGCATGTCGAGGCGCGGCTGGCGGGCAGCCATGCCAAGGCGGTGCTCGACCGCGACACGCTCGCGACACTCGCCAACGGCGTCGACGGCATGATCGACAGGGATCTGGGCGGCCTGCGCGGCGCGCCCAAATTCCCCAATGCGCCGTTCATGCAGACGCTGTGGCTGTCCTGGCTGCGCGACGGCGCCACAGCCCACCGCGACGCTGTCCTGCTCAGCCTCGAAAAGATGCTGGCAGGCGGCATCTATGACCATGTCGGCGGCGGCCTCAGCCGCTATTCGACCGATGCCGAATGGCTGGTGCCGCATTTCGAAAAGATGCTCTACGACAACGCACAGCTCATCCGGCTGTGCAACTGGGCTTATGCGGCAACCGGCAACGAATTGTTCCGGATACGAATCGAAGAGACGGTCGACTGGCTGTTGCGCGAGATGCGCGTCGAAGGCAGCGCATTCGCTGCCAGCCTGGACGCCGACAGCGAGGGCGAGGAGGGGTTGTTCTACACCTGGAGCAGGGATGAGATCGAAACTGCTCTCGGTGACGAATCGGCGTTGTTTTTCCAATACTTCACGCTTTCCAGCCCGCAAGGCTGGGAGGGCAAGCCGATCATCCACCGGACTGCGGCCCAGCAAACACAAAGCATCGCCGATCGCGACCGGCTCGTTGCGCTCAGAGAAAAACTGCTGGCAGCCAGGGAGCAGCGCGTCAGGCCCGGGCGCGACGGAAAAATCCTGACCGACTGGAACGGCCTGGTGATCGCCGCTCTCGCCGAAGCCGGGCGCGCGCTGAAACGGATCGACTGGATCGAGGCAGCGGAACAGGCCTTTGCCGCCATTGCCAGTGCCGGTCGAGACGGTCGCCTGCCACATTCGATGCTAGGCGCCAAGAAGCTGTTTCCGGCGCTGTCGAGCGACTACGCCGCCATGGCCAACGCCGCGATCTCGCTGTTCGAGGCTACCGGCACATCGAGCTATGCCGAACTGGCCGGCCAATTCATCGCGCAGCTCGACCAATGGCATAGTGATGAGAACAACACCGGCTACTATCTCACCGCGTCGGACAGCAGCGACGTGCCGATCCGCATCAGGGGCGATGCCGACGAGGCCATTCCGTCAGCCACCAGCCAGATCATCGAGGCCATGGTCCGGTTGTCGTCGCTTTCCGGCGCTCCCGAATTGCAGGAAAAAACCTGGAAGGTCGCCGAACACGCGGCCGGCCGGGCGGTGCATCAGGCCTATGGCCAGGCGGGAATCGTCAACGCCTGTGCCTTGGCACTCGAGCCGTTGAAGCTGGTGCTGGTGGATAGCCCAGAGAATCCGGGGCTTGTTCCGGTTGCGAATCGAAATCCGGACCCGCGCCGGATCGACACGATCGTGCCGGTCGGCTCGGCGACAAACCTGCCGTTGCTGCCAGACGGCGTTCTGCCGCCAACGAGCAAGCCCGGCGCTTGGCTGTGCACGGGGCAGGTCTGCTTGCCGGTGATAACGGACGCCGAGGAACTCGAGCGTCGGTTGCGGCGCGGATAGGAGAGGGGATGCTGCGCCGATCCACCTTCTCCCACCGGGGGAGAAGGCAAGAGGCGCCAGCCCCTTACGTATTCATCGAATCGAAGAAATCCGCGTTGGTCTTGGTCTGCTTGAGCTTGTCGATGAGGAACTCGATGGCGTCGGTGGTGCCCATCGGCGCCAGGATGCGGCGCAGCACGAAGATTTTTTGCAGGTCCTGGCGGGCGACCAAAAGATCTTCCTTGCGGGTGCCGGACTTGAGGATGTCCATGGCCGGATAGATGCGCTTGTCCGCCACCTTGCGGTCGAGCACGATTTCCGAATTGCCGGTGCCCTTGAACTCTTCGAAGATGACCTCGTCCATGCGGCTGCCGGTGTCGATCAGCGCGGTGGCGATGATGGTCAGCGAGCCGCCTTCCTCGATGTTGCGGGCGGCGCCGAAGAAGCGCTTCGGCCGCTGCAGCGCATTGGCGTCGACGCCGCCGGTCAGCACCTTGCCGGACGACGGCACCACGGTGTTGTAGGCGCGGCCGAGGCGGGTGATCGAATCCAGCAGGATGACGACGTCGCGCCCGTGCTCGACCAGGCGCTTGGCCTTCTCGATCACCATTTCGGCGACCTGGACGTGGCGCACCGCCGGCTCGTCGAAGGTCGAGGAGACGACCTCGCCCTTCACCGAGCGCTGCATGTCGGTGACTTCTTCCGGCCGCTCGTCGATCAACAGCACGATCAGGTAGCATTCGGGATGATTGGTGGTGATCGAATGGGCGATGTTCTGCAACAGCACCGTCTTGCCGGTGCGCGGCTGCGCCACGATCAGGGCGCGCTGGCCCTTGCCGAGCGGCGCCACCAGGTCGATGACGCGGGCCGAGATGTCCTTCGAGGTCGGAACGTCCATTTCCATCTTCAGCCGCGAGGTCGGGTAAAGCGGCGTCAGATTGTCGAAATGGATCTTGTGGCGGATCTTTTCCGGGTCGTCGAAATTGATCGTGTTGACCTTGAGCAGCGCGAAATAGCGCTCGCCCTCCTTCGGGCTGCGGATCGGGCCCTCGACGGTGTCGCCGGTCTTCAGCGAGAACCGGCGGATCTGCGACGGCGAGATATAGATATCGTCCGGGCCTGGCAGGTAATTGGCATTGGCCGAGCGCAGGAAGCCAAACCCGTCCTGCAGCACTTCGACGACGCCGTCACCGATGATCTCGATATCTTGGGTCGCCAGCCGCTTCAGGATCGCGAACATCAGTTCCTGCTTGCGCATGACACTGGCGTTCTCGACCTCGAGCGATTCGGCATAAGCGATCAGCTCTGGCGGTTTCTTGTTCTTGAACTCTGTGAGTTTCATTTCTTGCATCATTAGACGGACTCTGAGTGAGTAAGTATGGGGAAAATATCGGCGGGATGCGACAAATGCCGGGCGCGGCCGAAGCGATGAATGGGGCGGCGCATGACGGGAAGGAAGACCCGTCTTTTATCGTTGGTCGACTGAAAGAGCAAGTCGCCTTTTGTGGCCGCCAACCGGCTTCAGGTTTGCGCTGCCCCTCACCTGCCTGCCGGCATCCTCTCCTCGTATAGAGACGGGAGAGGGGACGCTCTCATTGATGGTTCGCCAATCGTCGGCGTTACAGGATATTCGCTGAGGACGAAGCTCAAAACGGCTTCACGATGACCAGCACGACGATGACGATCATCAGCAATGTGGGGATCTCATTGACGATCCGCCAGTGCTTCGCGGGCTTTTCGTTGCGGTCCTCGGCGAATTTGCGTACCGCGCCGGCGAGGTAGCCATGAACCGCCGAGAGGCCGAGCACCGCGGCGATCTTGGCATGCAGCCAGCCGCCCTGAAAACCAAAACCTTTCCAGGCCAGCCAGAGGCCGAACGCCCAGGTGATGATCATGGCTGGATTGATGATGCCGCGCAGCAGCCGGCGCTCCATCACCTTGAAGGTCTCCGACTGGACGGAGCCTTTTTCCGCATCGGCATGATAAACCAGCAGCCGCGGCAGATAGAGCATGCCCGCCATCCACGAGATGACGGCGATGACATGGATCGCCTTTGCCCAAGGATAGAAATCATCCGGCCCGAACAGGAACAGAAGCGCCGCCAGGACGAGGAAGATGACGATGGCGATCGATGCTCGACGCATCGCTGCACCACCGCTGCTGCCCGCACCACTGTTGGCGTTGTTCATGTCGGTCATCGATGCGCCCGCACCAGTTTCACCATCGCCTCAACATGCGCGATCGGCGTTTCCGGCGTGATGCCGTGGCCGAGATTGAAGATCAGCGGTCGATCGCCCAGTGCTTCCAGGATTGCGTCGACACCGTCAGAAAGCGCCTTGCCGCCGGCCACCAGCCGCAACGGATCGAGATTGCCCTGTACGGCGCCGTCGCGCTGCAGTTCCTTCGCCGTCGTCAACGGCACGGTCCAGTCGAGCCCCAGCCCGGTCACACCGGTTTTTTGGCGATAGCTGCGGTAATGGGCGCCGGCGCCCTTGGGAAAGCCGATGATCGGAATGTCGGGATGGACGGCCCGGACCTGCCTGACGATCTCCGTCACCGGCCTGACGCAAAACGCCTCGAAAGAAACTTCGTCGAGCACGCCGGACCACGAGTCAAAGATCTGCACCACATCGGCGCCGGCTTCGATCTGCCGGATCAGATAGGCAGCCGAGTGATCGGCAAGCACTTTCAGCAATTGCAGGAAAGCCGCCGGCTCGCGATAGGCAAACAGCCGCGCTGGCGCCTGGTCCGAGGTGCCGTGGCCGGCGATCATATAGGTCGCTACCGTCCATGGCGCGCCGCAGAAGCCGATCAGCGTCGTTTGATCAGGCAGTCTTGTCCGCAATCGTCTGACCGTCTCGTAAACCGGTTCGAGATTCACGTGAAACGTTTCGCCGTCGAGAGCCGCAATCTCCGCGGCCGAGATCGGCGTCAGCAGCGGTCCGCGGCCCTCCTCGAAGCGCACGTCGCGGCCCAGCGCATGCGGCACGACAAGGATATCGGAAAACAGGATCGATGCATCGAAGCCGAAACGCTCGATCGGCTGCAGCGTCACTTCCACGGCAAGATCCGGATTATAGCAAAGATCGAGGAACGATCCGGCCCGCCTGCGTGTCTCGCGATATTCCGGCAGATAGCGGCCGGCCTGCCGCATCATCCAGAGCGGCGCCGGAGATACCGTCTTGCCTCTCAACACGTCCAGCATGATGCGGTTTTCAGGCATTCAGCGCTCGCTTTTCCGATGTTGTCACCTTCGTCATCCCAGGGCGGAGCAAGGAGCGAAGCGACGCGGCGCAGACCCTGGGATCCATGCCGTGACATCGGAGCGCCGTGGCAGTGCAGAACCTCGATGCCGGCGGACAGTGCAGCTTTAGTTTTGCGCCGCCGCGTTTTTCGCCAGGTGTCACGGCATGGATCCCAGGGTCTGCGCTCCGCTTCGCGTTCGCTCCGCCCTGGAATGACGAAGGGAGGGGCGGAGTCGGCCAATCCCTAACGTCAGAGATTGGCAGCTGAAGGCCTATCCGCAACGACCGCTCATGATCTCTTCCAGGGCCTGCCAAAGAGTCAAATCCTCCGCCTCTCCAGGCTTCTCTATAATTAAATATTCTATTTCTAGGAATCTCATGATTCTAAGAGTCTGTTGGTATCGGTGGTTGTCTGCTGTCCCGCCTTGCCCCGGAAAAGGCCAGCCAGCATATTGTCGCGTGCTTCTTCTGCCGGATAGGAGGACTTTGGGGACAGTCGGAAATTGCCGACTCGGAACAATGCGTTACCGCCCGCCTGGAGAAAATGACCCTGTGGATGAGACCGAGTCGAAAAAGCCCGTCCCCGGACTTGTCCCCAGCCGCCCGACGAAGCCGGCAGCGCATCGAATTGTGGACAAACTGGCATCTGATACAGTCGCCCCGAACCGGCCGATCTTTCCGACCGACCTTATCCACATCGGCCCACAGCTTGGAACGTACCCCTGTGAACAAACCCCAGAGCTTCTTTCACCTTCACCTGATTTCCGATGCCACCGGTGAGACGCTGCTGGCGGCCGGGCGCGCGGCTTCGGCGCAATACAAGGATGCGCGCGCCATCGAGCATATCTACCCGCTCATCCGCACCGAAAAGCAGGTGACGAAAGTGTTCGAGGACATCGAGGAGGAGCCGGGCATCATCCTTTATACGGTCGTCGACCAGAAGCTCGCCCGCGGCATCGACGAACGCTGCGCCGCCATGGGCCTGCCTTGCGTCTCCGTGCTGGAACCGGTGCTGACCGTCTTCCAGTCCTATCTCGGCACGCCGGCCGGCCGCCGTGTCGGCGCCCAGCATGTGCTGGACGCCGAATATTTCCGCCGCATCGACGCGCTCAACTTCACCATGGAGCATGATGACGGCCAGCTGCCTGCCAATATGGACGACGCCGACATCGTGCTCGTCGGCATTTCGCGCACCTCGAAGACGCCGACCAGCATCTATCTCGCCAATCGCGGCATCAAGACCGCCAACATCCCGATCGTGATCGGCGTGCCGGTGCCGGAAAGCCTGGTCAACGCCACGAAGCCGCTGATCGTCGGGCTGATCGCCACCGCCGAGCGCATCTCGCAGGTGCGCCAGAACCGCATCCTCGGCAACACCAGTGCCTACGAGCCGACCGACTATGTCGACCGCGCGGCGATCAGCGAGGAACTCGCCTACGCCCGCCAGATCTGCACCCGGCACGGCTGGCCGATGATCGACGTCAGCCGCCGCTCGATCGAGGAGACGGCGGCGGCGATCGTTGCCCTGCGGGGAAAGACGCGCTAGGTTCGGGCGCTTGTGCTGTGGGCGGCCCTTTCCTTCTCCCCTTTGTGGGAGAAGGTGGCCTCGCGAAGCGAGGTCGGATGAGGGGTGTTCCAGCCTGGCACCGACGGCGATCCTTCCAACACCCCTCAACCGTCTTGGCGCTGCGCGCCAATCCACCTTCTCCCACAAGGGGAGAAGGAAGAAGCAGGCGACAAAAATGGCCGAAAAAATCATCCTTGCCTCCGGCAGCCCGTTCCGCAAGGCGTTGCTTGTCCATGCCGGCGTGGCGGTCGAGGCGGTTCCGGCGGCAGTCGACGAGCGCGCGCTCGAAGCGCCCTTGCAGGGCAGCGGTATCTCGCCCGAGGACGTCGCACTGGTGCTGGCCGAGGCCAAGGCCGCCGAGGTCAGCGAGCGAAAGCCGGGCGCCCTGGTGCTCGGCTGCGACCAGACGCTGTCGCTCGGCGACGAAGTGTTTCATAAGCCGGCCGACATGGAAGCCGCCCGCCGCCATCTCCTGGCGCTGTCGGGCAGGACCCATCAACTCAACAGCGCCGTAGTGCTGGCCCGCGACGGCGCAGTTCTGTGGCGGCATGTCGGCGTCGCCAGCCTGACCATGCGAAAGCTCGATCCGGCCTTCATCGGCCGCCATCTGGCGCGGGTAGGCGCCAAGGCGCTGTCCAGCGTCGGCGCGTACCAGATCGAAGGCGAGGGCATCCAGCTGTTCGAAAGAGTAGAGGGCGACTATTTCACCATTGTCGGCCTGCCGCTGCTGCCTGTCCTGGCCAAGCTGCGCGAGTTCGGAGCCATCGATGGCTGAGGCCGCGAAAAAGGCCTTCGTCACCGGTCATCCGGTCGCGCATTCGCGGTCGCCGAAGATCCACGGCTACTGGCTGGCGAAATACGGCATCGACGGTAGCTACCGGGCGATCGACGTTGCGCCGGAGGCTTTTGCCGAATTCGTCGAAACACTCGAGGCGAATGGCTATCGTGGCGGCAACGTCACCATCCCGCACAAGGAGGCCGCCTTCGCGCTGGCGGCGCGCCGCGACGACGCGGCCGAACAGATCGGCGCCGTCAACACGCTTTGGCTCGAGGGCGGAATTTTGTGCGGCGGCAACACCGACGCCCATGGCTTTTCCGCCAATCTCGACGAGCATGCGACGGGCTGGGCCGCAAACGGCCCAGCGGTGGTGCTTGGCGCCGGCGGCGCCGCCCGCGCGGTCATCCATGCGCTCAAGCAGCGCGGCATCAGTGACATCCGCATCGTCAACCGGACGCTCGCCCGAGCCGAGGAGCTGCGCCACCGCTTCGGCGCCGGGGTCTCGGCCCACGGCACGGCGGCGACCCGCGAGCTGCTTGCCGATGCCGGCCTGCTGGTCAACACGTCAGCGCTTGGCATGCATGGCAATGAAGGCCTGTCCGCCGATCCGGCCAGACTGCCGGACCATGCCATCGTCACCGACATTGTCTATGTGCCGCTGGAAACGCCGTTGCTGGCCGCCGCCAAGGCGCGCGGCCTGAAAGCCGTCGACGGGCTCGGCATGCTGCTGCACCAGGCGGTGCCCGGCTTCGAGCGCTGGTTCGGCATCAGGCCTGAGGTCACTGCCGAATTGCGGCAGATGATCGTCGCCGATCTCGGCGCCAGGGAGTAAAAAAACATGATCGTGCTCGGCCTCACCGGATCGATCGGCATGGGCAAGTCGACGACGGCCAGGATGTTTGCCGAGGCCGGCGTGCCTGTCCACGATTCGGACGAGGCGGTGCATCGCCTCTACGCCGGCAAGGCGGCTCCGCTGGTCGAGGCGGCGTTTCCCGGAACGGCGAAATCCGGCTCCGTCGATCGCACGAGGCTGGCCGAGCGGGTGCTCGGTGATGCAGCTGCACTGAAACGGCTGGAAGCGATCATCCACCCACTGGTCCGCGCCGACGCCGACGCTTTCCTGGCCAGACACCGGGCCGCCGGCGCGCCGCTTGTCGTTCTCGACATCCCGCTACTGTTCGAAACCGGCGGCCGCGACCGTGTCGACAAGATCGTGGTCGTCACCGCGTCGCCCGACATCCAGCGCGCCCGCGTGCTGGCGCGGCCGGGCATGAGCGAGGAGAAACTGGCGTCGATCCTGGCCAGGCAGGTTCCCGACGCCGAAAAGCGTGAGCGCGCCGATTTCATCATCGACACCGGACAAGGTTTTGATGCGGCGCGCGCGGCGGTCAATGCGATAGTCGCGAAACTGGTCGGGGATAAAGCCGGCAAGCCTGCTTAACGGCGCTTGCGCCCGGCGTAATATGTTGCCAATTTGTTCCCATCATGATTCGGCTGGACTAACGCCGGACCCAACGGACTGATTCGATGCGCGAGATCATCTTCGATACGGAAACCACCGGCCTTGATTTCCGCGACGACCGCGTCATCGAGCTTGGCTGCATCGAGCTGGTCAACCGTTTCCCGACCGGCCGCACCTTCCACCATTACCTCAATCCGCAGGGGCGACCGATCCATGCCGAGGCACAGGCCGTTCATGGCATCAGCGCCGCCGACCTGATGGGCAAGCCGACCTTCAGCGACATCGCCGAGGAGTTCCTTGCCTTCATCGACGGCGCCAAGCTGGTCGCCCACAATGCGACTTTCGATATCGCTTTCCTCAATGTCGAATTCGGCCGGCTTGGCCATCCGGTCGTTGACCCCGGACTTGTCGTCGACACGCTGGCGCTGGCGCGCCGCAAGCATCCGATGGGGCCCAATTCGCTGGACGCGCTGTGCCGGCGCTACGGCATCGACAATGCCCGCCGCACCAAGCACGGCGCCTTGCTCGATTCGGAATTGCTGGCCGAGGTCTATATCGAGCTCATCGGCGGCAAGCAGGCGGCACTCATCCTCGACAGTGCCACGGCGCCGGCCAGCGGCAGGAGAAACGTCGACGACATCGACATCAGCATCGCTGCACGGCCGATAGCGCTGCCGTCTCGCCTGACCGAAGCAGAGCGCGCCGCGCACGCGAGCATGGTCGGCACATTAGGCGAAAAGGCGCTCTGGCTGCGCGTCGCCCCGGAAGCGAGTTCTGCGGCATAGCGATTTTGGCGGAGCGGCAGGGGCGTTCAGGATCAGCCGACCCGTAGCGATCCTTCGCTGTCCCGCCGCATCCCAAAGAAAAACCCGGCGCGAGGCCGGGTTTTTCAAACGTCACCGAGCACTCGCCTCAGCTCGCCTTGACCTTGCTGGCGGCCTGGTCCTCGGCCAGCTTCTGCTGGAACATCTGCGCGAAATCGATCGGATCGAGCATCAGCGGCGGGAAGCCGCCATTGCGCGTCGCCTCGGCGATGATCTGCCTGGCGAACGGGAACAGCAGCCGGGGGCATTCGATGAACAGCAACGGCAGCATGTGCTCCTGCGGAAAGCCGCTGATGGCGAACACACCGCCATAGACCAGCTCGACGTTGAACAGCACTTCCTTGTCGAAGGACGCCTTGGCGTTCAGCGTAAGATTGACGTCGAACTGCTTATCCGAAAGCGGGTTGGCGTTGACATTGACGTTGATGGCGATGCCGGGAGCCTTGTCGCGGCCGCGCAGCGAGTTCGGCGCGCCGGGGCTTTCGAAGGAAAGGTCCTTCACATATTGGGCAAGCACGTTGAGCGAAGGCTGCGTCGCGTCGCCGTTGCCACTGGCCGCGCCGGTCGGCGCGTCGTCTTTGCTGGCCATAAGCCTTTGTCCTTTTGCCTCGGCAGCGTTGCTGACCGGATTGAAATCGGGCGTTCGCTACCATGGCCGGCATGACAAGACAAGGTTTGCGCGGCTTTGCTTTCCCTTCTCCCCTTGTGGGAGAAGGTGGATTGGCGCGCAGCGCCAAGACGGTTGAGGGGTGTTGGAAGGATCGCCGTCGGTGCCAAGCTGGAACACCCCTCATCCGACCTCGCTTCGCGAGGCCACCTTCTCCCACAAGGGGACAAGGAAAGAGCCGCGCCGGGCTACTCGTCCTTGAGGCGATCTACTCGTCCTTGAGGCGGCGCCAGGGGGAATTGGGATCGGGGCCGTGCTCGTCGCCGCGCGAATAGTCGCTGTCGTCGAGGTCGATGGTCTTGTCGCGTTGCCGGGCCCGGAATCCGCCGGTGCCGAAACTGGTGGCCATCACGATGCGGCCTTTCAGCCGGCGCCAGGCGAGGTCGCGGACCGGCGGCAGCAGCAGCAGAATGCCTAAAATGTCAGTGATGAAGCCGGGAATGATGAGCAGGATCGCCGCCAGCACGATCATGGCGCCATGCGCGAGCTGACGGCTTGGATCACGTCCGGCGTCCATTTCGGCACGGACCCGGGACATGACGCCGAACCCCTGGTATCGCAACAACAGCGCGCCGGCGATGCTCGAAGCCAGCACCAGGCCGACCGTCGCCAGGGCGCCGACCTGGCGGCCGACAATGACGAAACCGGCGATCTCCAGCAGCGGAAGCGCGAGGATGAACAGGGGAAGCAGCGAAATGCGCAAATCTTGACCGATCGTTTCGATGTTTTGCCGGCAGGCGGGCAATCGCCGCTGGCACTGAACCTTTTAGATAGGTATGGCTGCCTTTAATTTGAATGATTGCAGCTTGCGTTCTATATGCTTTGGATGTTGAACGCTATGCGACCGCAGCCATTGCCTGGCCGGGCGGTCCGGCCGGAGTAGGGATTGATTGGCGGAAGATATGGGATTCTTCGACTTCGGCACGATTTTCTTTCTGGTTGCGGCGGTTGTGATCTTTTTCCAGCTGCGCAATGTGCTCGGCCGCCGCACCGGCAGCGAGCGCCCGCCGTTCGATCCCTATACGGCGGGCCGCACCCGCGACGACGCCCAAAAACCCGAGAATGTGGTCTCGCTGCCGCGCAAGCGAGCGCCGGGAGAGCCGGCAATCGACGCCTATGCGGCGATCGACGCCTTCGCCAAGCCTGACACCGATCTCAACAAGGGCCTGCGCGCGATCAAGGACAATGATCCGGCATTCGACCCCAAGACCTTCGTCGACGGCGCCAAGATGGCCTATGAGATGATCGTCATGGCCTATGCCGATGGCGATCGCAAGACGCTGAAGAACCTGTTGTCGCGCGAGGTCTATGACGGCTTTGTCGCGGCGATCGGCGACCGCGAGGCGAAGTCGGAAAAGATCCAGTCCTCCTTCGTCGGCATCGACAAGGCCGACATCGTTTCCGCCGAGATGAAGGGCAGCGAGGCGCATATCACGCTGCGCATCGTCAGCGAACTGATTTCGGCAACGCGCGACAAGGCCGGCGCCGTCATCGACGGCGATCCCGAAACCGTCGCCGAGGTCAAGGACGTCTGGACCTTCGCCCGCGATACGCGCTCGCGCGACCCGAACTGGAAGCTCGTCGCCACCGAAGAAGAAGACTGAGCCCGGACCACGGCGGGGTCTGTCGTGTCGCTTTCTCAGGCGTTCCGCGAAAAATCCTTTGCCGATCTGCCCGGCTGGGACAAGGACGACCATCTGGCTGCGTTCGCCGCTTTCCGGCGTTCGGCTTTTCATGTCCTGGCGAAACCCTATCGCTCCGGCGGGCTCGGTGTCGACTTCAATGCCTTCGCCGAGGCCTATGCTGCAGCCCGCACCGTGTCGCCAACCGACCGGCGCGAAGCCCGCGCCTTCTTCGAGCGGCATTTCATCCCGGCGCACATAGCGGCGGAAAGCGGCGGCGCCGGCCTCGTCACCGGCTTCTATGAACCGGTGGTCGACGCTTCGCCGGTGCGAACCGAACGATTTACGGTGCCGCTGCTGTCACGTCCGGCCGATCTCGTCGACATCGACGGCGCCAACCGGCCGGTCGGTATGGATCCCTATCTCGCCTTCGGCCGCGCCACGCCGGACGGACCGGTCGAGTATTTCGACCGCGGCGAGATCGAGCGCGGCGCGCTCGTCAAGGGTTTGGCTGGCAAGGGTTTGGAAATCGCCTGGCTCGCCGACAAGGTCGATGCCTTCTTCATCCACGTACAGGGTTCTGCGCGGCTCACCATGACCGACGGCCGGCTTTGCCGCGTCACCTATGCCGCCAAATCCGGCCAGCGCTTTACCGGACCGGGCAAGATCCTGAGTGAGCTAGGCGAAATCCCGCTGGAAGCGGTGACCATGCGGTCGGTCCGCGCCTGGTTCAAGGCGCATCCGCAACGCATCGACGAGATCCTGTGGCGCAACCGCTCCTATATTTTTTTCCGCGAGATTTCCGCCAGCGAGGCGGCGGCGGCCGACGACCCGGAACTCGGGCCGATCGCTGCCGCAAAGGTGCCGCTGACGCCGGGCCGCTCCGTCGCTGTCGACCGTCTGCTGCATACATTCGGCACGCCGTTCTACATCGATGGGCCGTCGCTGGCCGCTTTCGACAACAAGCCGTTCCGGCGGCTGATGATCGCGCAGGACACCGGCTCGGCGATCACCGGCCAGGCGCGTGGCGATTTGTTCACTGGTACGGGAGATGCGGCCGGCGAGATCGCCGGCGTTGTCCGCAACCCCGCCGATTTCTACGCGCTGATCCCGCGTCGGCTTGTGCCGGGAGCGGGCCGATGACCCGGCGCATCGACAGGCTGAGCGAGGACGACCGGGTGCTGTGGAACCTGGTAGCGCGCACTGCCAAGCCGCTGAAGGGCAAGTCCGCCGTCGACATCCCGGATATTGGCCCGGACATCGCTGATGACACCAAGCCAATGCTGCGCGACCAGGCGATGGCTCCTGCTGCGGCCACGAAAGCCAGGACGCAGCATGTTTCGCATGCGCTCGACGAGCCGACGCTGGAAAAACTGTCGAAGGGCCGGCTGCCGATCGAAGGCCGCGTCGATCTGCACGGCCTGAGCCAGGACGAAGCCTATTCGCTTTTGTTCTCCTTCCTGCACCGGGCGCATGCCGGCGGCATCCGCTATGTGCTGGTGATCACCGGCAAGGGCTCCTCGTCCGGCGGCGACGGCATCTTGCGGCGCGCCGTGCCGGCCTGGCTGTCGACACCCGCATTCAGACCGCTGGTCTCCAGCCACGACCACGCCGCCCGCAAGCATGGCGGCTCGGGCGCGCTCTATATCCGCCTGCGGCGCACGCGCTGATGCGGATGCGCGCATGAGGGTGCACCCGACGAGGATGGACTTGTGACCCCGTTCGGCGAAAAGCTTCGCGCCCTGCGGAGCGAACGCGGCGTCAGCCAAAAGGCCATGGCCAGGGCGATCGGCGTCAGCGCCGCCTATCTGTCGGCGCTGGAGCACGGCCGCCGCGGCGCGCCGACCTGGACGCTGATCCAGAAGATCATCGGCTATTTCAATGTCATCTGGGACGATGCCGAAGAACTGGCGCGGCTGGCCGAGACCTCGCACCCGCGGGTAAAACTCGACACGTCGGGCCTCAGCCCCGCCGCCACCGAGCTTGCCAATGTCCTGGCCGAAAACATCGAAAAACTAGACGAGGCGGAGCTTCGCCGCATCACCGCATCGATCCGCGCCGCGCTGGGGCGGACGTAGGGTTTGCCCGACTCGTGTGGAGGCGATCAATTGTCGATGTTGGCGCCGCCCCTCATTGCCCTGCCGGGCATTTCTCCCCGTAAACGGGGAGAAAGAGGCTGATCGCGAACGTGGCCTGCAACGCCGGCGATTGGCGAAATCGTCAATGACAGCACCCCTCTCCCCGTCCCTATACGGGGAGAGGATGCCGGCAGGCAGGTGAGGGGCAGCGCAAACGCCTGGAACAGGTAACGCGAAACGCAGCGATCCAGTGGTCGCTTGCAAAAACCTTACTGGACCGCGCCGACCAGAACCGGCTGGCCATCACGGATCGACACCCAGCGACCGGTATTGTCGATCGCCTGCCGCTTGAGGAAGCGGTAGCCGGTCCGGTCCCATGAGCGGACCTTTCCGTCGAGATTGTCGAGGACGTAGTCGCCCTTGCTTGTGCGCACGGTCAGCACGGCATGGCCCTCGCCGTCCGGCTTGCGCACGACGGTCATCAGAAGATTGGCATAGGACACGCCCAAGCGGTTCAATTCGCGGCGCTTTTCCAGGACATAGTCCTCACAGTCGCCAACGCCCCTGACGGGGTAGGCCCAGACCTCGTCCTTGCCGTAAATATCGATGTCGCTTATCGGCTTGACGGCGTTGTTGACCCTGGCGTTGACGCTGAGAATCTTGCGCCAGAGCGCGCCTGTCATGGAGGCGGGGGCGAGATTGCCCGGGTGGATCGAGCATTCGGCCGGACTGGTCTTGCAGAAATCGTAATGGCCGATCGGCTGCGATGTCGGGCCGCCGGTTGCCATTGGCCCGGCCGCCGAAGCCGCCGTAGACCAGCCTGTCGCAAGTGCCAGCCCTAACAGGGCGCACACGCGCAGCCCTCTCGCCATTGGTGAGGAAATCATTGTCCCCCTCGTCCCTTGTTGTTAATGAAACGTTAAGGGCGATCTACAGTCCCTGTCAATTATACCAACGGCCAGTTTTGCGATATGGTTACCCGCGACGCCGAAAGCGCGGCTATTGTGCAACAGGTCGACTTGAACGGCGGCTGCCATCCGGGACATCTTTACTTTTTGGCGGTGCGAACCAGCTTCGGCCTCACCGCAACGCGGGTCTGGCGGCCATAGCTGGTGATGAAGTCGACGATGCGCGGCACGATTTCGGAGCGGAAGCGCGAGCCGTTGAAGACGCCGTAATGGCCGACCGCCGGCTGCATGTAGTGGGCGTGCCTGTCCGCGGGGATGTTGATGCAGAGGTCGTGCGCGGCCTGGGTCTGGCCGAGGCCGGAAATGTCGTCGTTCTCGCCCTCGACCGTGAACAGCGCAACATTGCGGATATCGGCGGGATCGATGGCGACGCCGCGATGCATCATTTCGCCCTTGGGCAGAGCATGGCGTACGAACACGGTGTCGACCGTCTGCAGGTAGAACTCCGCTGTCAGATCCATCACCGCCATATATTCGTCGTAGAAGTCGCGGTGCTTCTCGGCACTGTCGCCGTCATGCTTCACCAGGTGCATGAAGAAGTCCTTGTGGGCGATGATGTGGCGGTCGAGATTCATGCTCATGAAGCCCGAAAGCTGCAGGAAGCCGGGATAGACCTCGCGGCCGAAGCCCGGCACCGGCCATGGCGCCTGCATGGTGACGTTGTCGCGGAACCAGTCGGTGCCCTTTTCCTCGGCCAGAAGGTTGACCGCAGTCGGATTGCGGCGGGTGTCGATCGGCCCGCCCATCAGCGTCATCGTCGAGGGAACGAACGGGTCGCCCCGCGTTTCCATCAGCGCCACCGCCGCCAGCACCGGGACCGACGGCTGGCACACCGCCATGACATGGGTGTCGGGGCCCAGCGCATGCAGCATGTCGACGATGTAGTCGATATAGTCGTCGAGGTCGAAGCTGCCCTCGCTGATCGGCACCATGCGGGCGTCGACCCAATCGGTGATGTGAACGTCGGCATGCGGCAGCATCGCCTCGACCGTGCCGCGCAGCAGCGTCGCGTAGTGGCCGGACATCGGCGCCACGATCAGCAGCTTCGGATCAGGCCGGCGGCCGGCGGGAACCGCCCGCTCGAAACGGAGCAGATTGCAGAACGGCCGCGACCACACCGTCTTTTCGGTGACAGCGACGCTTTTCCAGTCGACGACGGTCTTGGTCAGGCCGAACTGGGGCTTGCTGTAGCGGCGCGTCGTGCGCTCGAACAATTCGGCCGTCGCCGCGACCGAGCGGCCCCAGGACGTGTGCGCAAACGGATTGAGCGGATTGGTGTAGAACATCCGCACCGCATCGGCATAGACGCGGGCCGGCTGCACGGCGGCGTGGTTCAATTCGTAGAGCTGGTAGAACATTGAGAACTCCGCTGCTGCGACCGAAGGGACGACAGCAGTGCCGAGCCTTGAATCTCTCGCGCAAAGGTTAACAACAAACTGCTGCGATGCAATACGTCAATTGAATTGATTTATGCTTATACTTTTGTCTAAGGCGTTGAAAATCGGTTTTGAACGGCGGCAGCCGGCTTATTGTGCAGCTGCGAAAGGTGCCGGAGAGCAAGGGCAATCGCTTCAGGTTTGCGCTGCCCCTCATCCGCCTGGCCGCAAAGCGGCGCGGCCATTCACACGCGGTCGGTGCACACAGCAGCATGGCCTGAGCTGATGAAGCCGAGCCGCCCCGCGGCGCCCTTCGACAGGTCGATCACGCGACCCTTGATAAACGGGCCGCGGTCGTTGATGCGCACGACGACGCTGCGGCCGTTTTTGCGGTTGGTGACCTTTAGCCTGGTGCCAAACGGCAAGGTGCGGTGCGCGGCGGTCAGCGCCGACGGGTTCATCCGCTCGCCGGAAGCGGTCTTCGAGGTCAGCGCGTACCAGGAGGCGCGGCCGCATTGTGCGGCGGCAGGGGAGGTGGATGCGCCGACCATCAGGCCAGCCGCTATCGCCGCCGCGACAAGCGCGGTCCGGTTGGGTTTCTTCATCTGCGGCAAGGGGCTCCGTTTGACAGACCCGGCCGTTACGGATGGAATGTGGCACCAAATGCGGCAGTCGTCTGGCGGTTCCATGACAATAGTACACGTTTGGAGTCGGCGCGAAACAGTCTGTCATGGAATGTCGGGATTGCGCCGATGTATGTCTGGTGGTCTTCGCACCAGTACCGGGGCGTTTCCGGCAAGACCCCGGCTTTATTATGCAAGTAGATGTGACAGCGATCGGGTCGCTTCCTTTCGCCTTGCCATCGCGGTCATGGCGGAATTGGCGATCGACTTGGGAAAGGAATTCCGACGATGAGATTGATCAAAAATCTGCTGGCGCTGATTGTGCTCGCCATCGGTGCGCTGTGGTCGCTGCAGGGCATCGGCCTCGTCGGCGGCAGCTTCATGACCGGCCAGTCGCAATGGCTCTATATCGGCATCGTCACCGCGCTGGTTGGCCTGGGCGGGCTGGTGTGGGCGAACCGTTCGCTCCCCTGACACTCGAACGGCCCTGGCGGCGTTTCGGTCGACCGGCGAATGCGCGGCCCGCCGCAAACACCCATTTCCTGTTTTGCGCGCAGCTTCGGCAAATGAATGCTGCGAATGGCCGACGATTTGAAAACCGGTTCCTGTATCGCGGCTAAGTATAGTAGTCTTATCGACATTACAGGAATTGGAGAACGATGAGGATGTCCATATCGCGGCGATCACCCGCATGAGTGCCGAGCGCCGGCTGTCGCCATTGGCGTGCCTCGCGGCTTCAGGAGGAAAGAACGTCCGGCAAGTCGTCGCAGCGGCTTGAAAATCAAGCAAAATCAATGGTGCCCGTCTTGTATATTATGTCACTAGAATTTATGTGTCTTGAAAGCCTGGACGCGGACGCGGTGGGGACGCACGCCAGGCGTTTCGCAACCGGTGGCCCTTCGTCATCGCATGACAGAGAAACGTTCGGTCTATGCTCACAAAAAAGGGCAAGTACGGCCTCAAGGCGCTCGTCCATCTGGCGCGGCTGCCGGATGGTCAGCTCGCCTTCGTCGGCGATATCGCCGCCGGAAACAACATCCCGAAGAAATTTCTCGACGCCATCCTCGGCGAACTGCGCAATGCCGGTTTTGTCCAGAGCCGCAAGGGCAAGGAGGGCGGTTACCGCCTGGCGCGGCCGGCGGATGAAATCAAGATCGGCCACGTCGTGCGCGTGCTCGACGGGCCGCTTGCCCCAATTCCCTGCGCCAGCCGCACCCGGTATCAGCGCTGTGAAGACTGCAACGAGGCGACATGCCAAGTCCGACATCTGATGCTGGAGGTCCGGCAAGCGATCGCCGAGGTGCTGGATCAGCGCAGCCTCGCCGAGATGCGCGATATCGCCGGCGACGACGACCTTTCGGCTGCGTTGAAAATCCAGGCCTGAGCCGGAACGGACGGCTCCTCAGGCACTTGGTGCGCGCATGACCGGCCGCGCAAATTCGATTGTCCCAAGTTCGATCATTATCGTCGGCGGCGGCGCCAGCGGCGTCGTCCTTGCCGCGCATCTGTTGAAGTCGCCCAATCCCGATCTGCGTGTCACGCTGATTGAAAAGCGGCCGCATTTCGGCCAGGGCATCGCCTATTCCACGCTGCTGTCGGCGCATGTGCTGAATGTCAGCGCGGCCGGCATGAGCGCCCATGCCGACGACCCCGGCAATTTCTGGCGCTGGCTGCTTGAGCGCGGCCTGGCAACGCCAGAGCAGGCGCCGGTCTACGCACCGCGCAGCGTCTACGCCCGCTATCTGAAGGAACTACTGGACGAGCTCGAGGCTCGCGAGACGGGGCGTCTTCGCCTGATCCGCGAGGAGAGCCTGTCGATCTCGCCGACCGGGTCCGGGGTCGAGGTGGCGCTGGCCAACGGTACCAGCGTCGTCGCCCACCTTGCCGTGCTGGCGACCGGACATGACGAGGAGCCAGGTGCCGGCCACGGCCATGCGATCAGGATGGGATCGGAGGCCGACACCGTGCTCGACGGGGAAGCCCGGGTCCTGGTGCTGGGCACGGGGTTGAGCATGGTCGATGCCTTCCTGTCGCTCGAACAACGCGGCCATCGCGGCGAGATCATCGCGGTGTCGCGGCGCGGCCTGCTGCCTTCGCCGCATCGCAAGGGCAATCCGATCAAGCTCGACGTCGCCGACATTCCGCTCGGCACCCAGCTCTCCTATTTCGTCGGCTGGTTTCGCGACCTGATCCGGGAAAACCAGAAGGCCGGCATCGACTGGCGCGACGTCGTCGACGGTCTCAGGCCGTTCAACCAGAAGATCTGGCAGAACTGGCCGTCTTCGGCCAAGCGCCGCTTTGTCGAGCACACCAAGGCGTGGTGGGACATCCACCGCCATCGCATGGCGCCGGAAGTCTATGCCCGTGTCACCGAGGCGGTGCAGTCGGGCCGCATCCGGCTTGTCGCCGGGCGCGTCGTCGGCATCACGGCGGGCGACGAATTCAGCGTGCAGGTCCAGTCGCGCCACACGCAAAACATCGAGACGTTCGACGTCGCCCGCATCTACGATTGCACCGGCATCGCCAGGGACATCTCGACAACGTCGAACAGCGTGGTGCGGTCGCTGGTCGACCGCGGGCTGGCCCGGCCGGATCCGCTGCGGCTTGGCCTCGACGTATCGGACAATTGCGAGGTCATCGCCAGCGACGGCACCGTCTCGGCCAAGATCCTGGCGGTCGGGCCGCTGACGCGCGGCACCTTCTTCGAGATCGACGCCATACCGGATATTCGCGTGCAATGTGCAAGGCTGGGGAAGCGGTTGCTTGGGTGAGGTCGGCGCTCTACGGGGTGCTGTCCCGCGACCTTATCGTGATTGGCGTGACGGAGCGGCCCCACCGGAATCCCATTCCCCGTCTGGCCAATGGATTGGCACGATCTATCTTCTTTCAGACTGCAAACGGCTGGAAAAGAAGATAGGCTGACAGCCTGCCCAAGGCGGTCGCTTGACCATGGAGCATCAGCATGAGCGTGCACAAGAGCGCCCTCCCGGACAGGGCAATGTCCCGCCTGCGTCCGCCCTATGCATCGGTTCTCGACCTGATCGGGCAAACGCCGGTTGTCGAGCTGACCAAATTCGACATCGGCAAGTGCCGGCTGTTCATCAAGCTCGAAAGCCAGAACCCCGGCGGCTCGATCAAGGACCGCATTGCGCTGTCGATGATCGCCGACGCCGAAAAACAGGGCAGGCTGAAGCGCGGCGGCACCATTGTCGAGGCGACCGCCGGCAACACCGGCCTTGGCCTCGCCCAGGTCGGCATCCCCAAGGGCTATCGCATTATCCTGGTCGTGCCCGACAAGATGTCACGCGAAAAGATCCAGCATTTGCGGGCGCTCGGCGCGGAAGTGCGCATGACCCGTTCCGATGTCGGCAAGGGCCACGCCGAATACTATCAGGACATGGCCGAAAAGATCGCCGCCGAGCTGCCCGGCGCCTTCTATGCCAACCAGTTCGCCAATCCGGCCAACCCGGACGCCCATGAAACCACGACCGGTCCGGAGATCTATTCGCAGCTCGACGGTGACGTCGATGCAGTGGTCGTCGGCGTCGGCTCGGGCGGCACGCTGACCGGGCTTGGCCGCTATTTCGCAAAAATCTCGCCGAAAACCGAGATGATTCTCGCCGATCCGGTCGGTTCGGTGCTGGCGCCCCTGATCAAGACCGGCAAGATGCAAGAGGCCGGCAGCTGGACGGTGGAGGGCATCGGCGAGGATTTCGTCCCGCCCAATGCCGATCTGTCGCTGGTCAAGAAGGCCTACTCGATCACCGACAAGCAGAGCATGCTGGCGGTGCGCGACCTGCTTTCCAAGGAGGGCATTCTCGCCGGCTCGTCGTCCGGCACGCTGCTTTCGACAGCGCTGCGCTATTGCCGCGAGCAGACCGTGCCGAAGCGGGTCGTCACCTTCGTCTGCGACAGCGGCAACAAATATCTGTCGAAAGTGTTCGACGATTTCTGGCTGATCGAGCAGGGCCTCGCCGAGCACGAGCAGCATGGCGATCTGCGCGACCTGGTGATGCGCACGCACCGCACCGGCGACATCGTGTCTGTCGGCCCGGACGAAAGCCTGCTCAACGCCTATGGCCGCATGCGCCGTTCGGACGTCTCGCAGCTGCCGGTGCTGGACGACGGCAAGCTGGTCGGCATCGTCGACGAAAGCGATATCCTCGCCCACGTCGAAGGCCCCTATGACAGCCGCTGGGACCGTTTCAAGGCCCCGGTGCGCACGGCGATGACTTCCAATCTGCACACGCTGCAGGCCAGCCAGACGCTGGACGCGCTGCTGCCGGTGTTCGACCGCAACGAGGTCGCCATCGTCTTCGACGGCGACGAATTCATCGGCCTGATTACCCGCATCGACCTGATCAACCATCTGAGGCGCCGCGCAAGATGACCATCAAAGCCACCGTATCGGGCAGCAACCGCCTGGCCTTCTCGACGCGCACCATCCATGGCGGCCAGAGCCACGACCCGACGACCGGCGCGGTGATGGTGCCGATCTATGCGACCTCGACCTACGGCCAGCAGAGCCCGGGCGTGCACAAGGGTTTTGAATATGCCCGCAGCCAGAACCCGACCCGCTTTGCCTTCGAGCGCGCGGTGGCCGATCTCGAAAGCGGCGCAGCCGCCTTCGCTTTCGCCTCGGGGCTGGCGGCGATCGCCACGATCTTCGAACTGCTCGATTCCGGAGCCCATGTCGTTGCCACCGATGATATCTATGGCGGCACGTTCCGGCTGCTGGAGCGGGTGCGCAAGCGCTCGGCCAATTTGCAGGTCGACTTCGTCGACTTCACCGATCTGGCCGCGGTCGAAGCGGCGATCCGCCCGGAAACCAAGCTGCTCTGGGTCGAGACGCCGACAAATCCGCTGCTGCGTGTCGTCGATCTCGAAGCGGTCGCAGCCCTGGCCAGGCGCAAAGGCGTGCTCTCGGTCGCCGACAACACCTTTTGCAGCCCCTACCTGCAGCGGCCGCTGGAGCTCGGCATCGACATATCGGTGCATTCGACGACGAAATACCTCAACGGCCATTCCGACATGGTCGGCGGCGTCGCCGTGGTCGGCGACAACAAGGATCTCGCCGACCGGCTGAAATTCCTGCAGAACGCCATCGGCGCCATTTCCGGACCGTTCGACAGTTTTCTGGCGCTGCGCGGCCTCAAGACGCTGGCGCTGAGGATGGAGCGCCATTCGTCGAACGGCCAGAAGATCGCGCACTGGCTGGAGCGCCGTCCCGACATCCGCCGCGTTATCTATCCCGGTCTCCCCAGCCATCCGCAGCACGCCATCGCCAGAAAGCAGATGCACGCCTTCGGCGGCATGATCACGGTCGAGCTCGACCGCGACCTCGCCGGCACCAAACGCTTCCTCGAGCACACGCAACTGTTCACGCTGGCCGAAAGCCTCGGCGGCGTCGAAAGCCTGATTGAGCACCCCGCACTGATGACGCACGGCTCGATCCCGGCGCAAAAACGCGCGGAAATCGGGATTTCCGATTCGCTGGTGCGGCTGTCGGCGGGTATCGAGGATGGCGACGATCTGATCGCGGATCTGGATCAGGCGCTGGGGGGTTGAAGGGGGGTCCGTGCCCTGTTGGATAGTGGCGTCAGTTTGAAATTTCCCGGCTGACTGGCGCATCCAACTGTGAATTGACAAAGGGGACGTACCCTCGCTTTGCTATCGGGGCAACCTGGAGGGAAAGTCATGGCTTACTCGTATCGTTGCAGGGATTATCCGGGAAACGCCGCCTGTCCAGCGATGTTCACGGCAGAGACCGAGGCGGAAGTGATGAAGCACGTCGAGCTTCACGGCGCGATCGCTCACGGGGAAGACCCGAAGCAATGGTCGCCGGAAGACCGTAAACAGGTCAAGAAGCTAATTTTAGCGACCTAAACTCGCTTCTTATACGGGCCGCGCAGTGCGACCGTCACTATCTCCAATGCTACGGCAAGCATTTAGGAGTTCGGCCGATAGGCGACAACGCCTAGGCGCGATGGAATTTTCAAACTGACCCAACCGCCCGTTGACCTGAGTGGCATCCGGCGGAATTGTGGCCTTCCCTGCAATTGCCGACAGGCCGGTTCAAGCCATGACCATTCGCGAGCGCCACCAGCCGATAGCCACCGACGCCCCGCTCACCTTCGCGGTGCTGGTCTTCCCCGGCTTTCCGATGATGGCGTTCAGTTCGGTCATCGAGCCGTTGCGCGCGGCCAACGTGCTGGCCAAGAAAGAATGCTACCGCTGGATCATCGTCGGCGCCGCTGAAGGCCCGGTCGCAGCCTCGAACGGGGTCGTCATCCAGCCCGGCTTTTTCGCCGGCGATGCGCCGAAGGTCGACCGCATCGTCGTCTGCTCGGGCGGCGATGCCGATCATCTCGTGGCCGAAGACGCGGTGAGCTGGATCCGCAGGAGCCTGCGCGGCGGCGCCAATATCGGCGCGGTGGCGGATGCCGCTTTCTTCCTGGCGCGGGCCGGCCTGCTCGACGGTCATGCCTGCACCTTGCACTGGACCAGCCAGGCGGCCTTCACCGAGGCGTTTCCGGACATCGAGCTCAGGCGCGATCTCTATGTCATCGACCGCAAGCGCTTCACCTCGGCCGGCGGCGTCGGCAGCCTCGACATGATGCTGGAGATCATCACATCAGACTATGGCGCCGAGCTCGCGGCCGGCGTCGCCGAATGGTTCGTGCACAGCCCGCTGCGCTCCAGCGTCGACCGCAAGCTGATGCCGCTGCGGTTACGCACCGGCGTCCAGAACGAACTGGTGCTGTCGGCCATCGCCATCATGGAGGACGCGGTCGAGGAGCGGCTCGGCATGGCGGCGCTGGCGGAAAAGCTCGGCGTCTCCTCCGACAAGCTCGAACGAAACTTTCGCTCGAGCTCAGCGTCTCGCCCAACGGCTATTACCGCCGCCTGCGGCTGAAGCGCGCCGCCGACCTTTTGGCGCATTCGACACTGATGGTGCGCGACGTGGCGCTCGCCTGCGGTTTTGCTTCGATGTCGAGCTTTGCGCGGGCGTTCAGGGAAGAGCATGGGCATGCGCCGAAGGTGGCGCGCAGGCATTAGGTCTTTTTGGACGTTGGCGGGACAGCGCCCCCCTCTGGCCTGCCGGCCATCTCCCCCACTTGGGGGGAGATCGGCTGTCACCGCTGATTTCGCCGATCGCCAACGTTGCAGGAATGAGCGGAACGCCGAAGCTGCCAATCTCCCCCCTCGTGGGGGAGATGTCCGGCAGGACAGAGGGGGGCGCCGTAGAGCACTACGGGACGATCCCGGCGGCATCCCGCACAACATCTGCGGTATCCCGCACAGCCTCTTCGCTGTGCATGGCTCATCTTCCCCGCTTCCAGGAGGCACCCGTGAGCATCGTCGTTTTCGACCCCGACAGCACTGAGGACGTCGACTTCAAGGACCGTATGCGCCACCCGGCGGCGGCCGATCCGGCCGGCGGCATGTGGCTGTCCGACACCGAGCCGTCCTTCATCGATGCGGACGCGCTGCGCAAAGGCCGGCTGGCGAAGCTGCGTGCCTGGATGCGCGAGGCCGGCTATGGCGGCGTCGTGCTGTTCGACCCCTACAACCAGCGCTACGCCACCGGCTCGCGCAACATGTTCGGTTATTTTCTGCGCAACTCGACGCGCTACTTCTTCATCTCGACCGAAGGGCCGATCGTGCTGTTCGAATATCCGCAGAGCTATCATGTCTCGATGGTGCTCGACACGATCGACGAGGCGCGGCCGTCGAAGCTGGTGTGGTCTTCGGTGTCGGGCCGCGACGACGAGACCGCCGGCCCCTTCGCCGACGAGATCACTGAGCTGCTCAAGGTACATGGCGGCGGCTCGATGAAGCTCGGCCTCGACCGCTGCGGCCATCTGCAGGCGCTGGCGCTGGAAAAGCGCGGCTGCGAGGTCCGGGATTGCCAGGGCGAGATCCTCGCCGTGCGGGCGGTCAAGACGCCCGAAGAGGTAAAATGCCTGCAGGTATCGATGGCCGGCGCCGAGGCGGCCGTCTATGCGGTGCGCGAGGCGATCAAGCCCGGCGTGTCCGAGAACGACCTGTTCGCCATCATGTATCACGAGGTGATCCGCCAGGGCGGTGAGTTCATCGAAACCCGGCTCTTGACCTCGGGCCAGCGCACCAACCCGTGGTTCAACGAAGCCAGCGGCCGCAAGATCAGGCCGGGCGAACTTTTGGCGCTGGATACCGATACGATCGGCTGCTACGGCTACTATTCGGACTTCTCGCGCACCTTCCGCTGCGGGCCGGGCAAGCCGACGGATTATCAGAAATCGCTCTACCGCATGGCCCACGACCAGGTTCAGCACAACATCTCGATCGTCAGGCCGGGCATGGCGTTTCGCGAAATTGCCGAAAAGGCCTGGAAGATCCCGGACCGCTTCGTCGACCAGCGCTACACGTCTGTCATGCACGGCGTCGGCATGCATGGCGAGACGCCGTTCATCGCGCACGCCATGGACTACGAGACTTATGGCCGCGACGGGTTTGTCGCGCCCGGCATGGTGGTCAGCGTCGAGAGCTATATCGGCGAGAAAGGCGGACGCGAGGGCGTCAAGCTCGAGGACGAGATCCTGGTCACCGAAACCGGCACCGAGCTTCTGTCGCGCTTTCCCTATGAGGACGACTTTCTGGAGAAACAGGTTTGATCCCAGCATCCACCACCAATCGAGGTGCGGTATCGCAAACCTTCGGGAGTAGCCGCAGCGCTCATGCTTTCGTTCAGGGTGTCCGCATGAAGGGCCCGGTCTCGATCAGACGCGGCACGGTGGCCGCGGTGTTCGTCGACCTCCAGGAGGAGCACCGGCAGGACAAGCGCTATCTGGTCGAGGGTTTTGCCGACATCCTCGCCAACGTCCAGCGCCTGCAGGCGGCGGCACGGGCCAACGATGTGCTGCTCTACCATTCGGCCTATATCGTCGATCTCACCAGGGAGGCGCGGCGGTTCCATCCGGTCGATGCCAATGGCAGGTCGGCCTTCTCCGACAAGGACGATCCGCTGACGGCGATCTGTCCGGAAGTGGCGCCGGTCGCCGGCGAGATGATGCTGGTCAAGACCGAGGCCAGCGCCTTCGGTGCGGGCCCTGCCGCCGGCCGGCTCAAGGCTGAAGGCATCGAGTGGCTGGTCGTTGCCGGCGTATGGACCGAGGCCTGCATCGACGCCACCGTCAGGGATGCGGTGTCATCGGGCTTTCGGGTGCTGCTGGTCAAGGACGCCTGCGGCAGCGGCAGCACGGCGATGCACCAGACCGCCATCCTCAACCTTGCCAACCGGCTCTATGGCGGCGCCGTCACCACAACCGACGGCGCCTGCCGATTGATGGCAGGCGAGACGGTCGATGCATGGCAGGTCGTGGGCTCGGTGCCTTTGCGCTTCACCTATGAAAACGCCGCCCGGCTATACGCCGAGCTCTGAACCAGGAAGGCTGGCGATCCTTCGCGCCCCCTCTGTCCTGCCCTCCCTGCCAAAACTTGGCATCTCCCCCACGAGGGGGGAGATTGGCAGTTTCGGCGCTGCGCTCCTGCTGCGATGTTGGAAATTGGCGAAAGCCGGGACGACAGCCGATCTCCCCCCAAGTGGGGGAGATGCCCGGTAGGGCAGAGGGGGGCGCTGTCCCGCCGGCGTCTCGAAAGGTTCTGCGCCGCAGTAGCGCAAGCTTCTGCGGAACAGCGCACAACGCCTGCGGAAACCCGAACACTTCCCCGCTGAATCCCGCACTATCATCGCCTATGGCCAAGGGGGGCCCCCCCCCCCCCCCCCCCCCCCCCCCCCCCCCCGCGGGGGGGGGGCGGGCGGGGGCGTCAAAGAAATAATATTTATACGCAAAAAAACCCACAAACCCCCCCCCCACCCCCCCCCCCCCTCCCCCCCCCCCCCGCCCCCCCCCCCCCCCCCCCCCCCCCCCCCCCCCCCCCCCCCCCCCCCCCCCCCGACAGGGAGGATTCGACGATGAAGTTGATGCTGACCGAAAGAGCGCTGCATCCGCAGGCCGAGCCCGTCGCCGACGGTTTTAAAAAAGCCAGCATGAACCGGCGCGAATATCTCGCCACCATGGCAGCACTTGGCGTCAGCGCCGCCGGCGCGCTGGCGCTTGGCGGCCTTGCGCCCTCGCCGGCCAAGGCGCAGGAGCCGAAGCGCGGCGGCGTCTTGCGCGTCGCCATGAACGTCAAGGGCTGGAAGGACCCGCGCACCTTCGACGGCGTCGAAATGTCCAATGTCGCCCGCCACTGCAACGAATATCTGGTGCGCTGGAACCGCGATTTTACCTTCGAGCCGTGGCTGCTCGAGAGCTGGGAGACCAGCGACGACGCCCGCGTGCTGACGTTGCACGTCCGCAAGGGCATCACCTGGTCGAACGGCGACACTTTCAACGCCGACGACGTCGTCCACAACCTGACGCGCTGGTGCGATGCGAGCGTTGCCGGCAATTCGGTCGCCGAGCGGATGGGGGCGCTGGTCGACGCCGCCACCAAGAAGCCGATCGACGGCGGCATCGAACGTGTCGACGACTTTACCGTCCGGCTCAATCTGCCGAAGCCCGACATTTCGCTGATTGCCGGCACGACCGACTATCCGGCGCTGATCATGCACCGCAGCTACGACGGCGACGGCGATCCGCTGAAGGCCCTGGCGATCACCACTGGACCTTGCGAACTGGTGGCATGGGACGCCGAGGTCGGCGCCGAGGTCCGCCGCAAGGACAAGCCGTGGTGGAAGGGCGATTTCTGGCTCGACGGCATCCAATGGGTCGACTACGGCTCCGATCCCAATGCGATGTTTTCGGCCTTCGAATCGGGCGAGATCGACACCAACCACGAAACCGCCGCCGATACCGTCTCGCAGACCGACGCCATGGGTCTGAGCAATTCCGAGCTTGCCACCGGCTCGACCATCGTCGCGCGCTTCAACGTCGGCAATCCGCCCTATGACGACATCAGGGTGCGGCGCGCCGCCCAGCTCGCCGTCGACAATGCCGCAATCCTGAAGATCGGCATGGACGACCGCGGCAAGCCGGCCGAGAACCATCATGTCGGCCCGATGCATGCCGAATACGCCGATATCGGCCCGGCCGTCCGCAATGTCGACGAAGCCAAGACGCTGCTTGCCGAGGCCGGCAAGTCCGATCACGAATACGAGCTCATCTCCGTCGATGTCGACTGGCAGAAGAACACCGGCGACGCCATCGCCGCGCAGATGCGCGACGCCGGGCTGAAGGTCAAACGGACCGTGCTGCCGGCGGCGACGTTCTGGAACGACTGGAGCAAATATCCTTTCTCCTGCACCGAGTGGCTCGGCCGGCCGCTGGGCGTCCAGGTGCTGGCGCTGGCCTACAGATCGGGCGCTGCCTGGAACGAGACCGCCTACGCCAATCCGGAGTTCGACGCCTTGCTCGACAAGGCGCTGGCCACACCCGACGCCAGCGCGGGCAAGGAGATCATGGCCAAGATCGAGCGGAATCTGCGCGATTCCGGCATCATCATCCAGCCCTACTGGCGCTCGGTCTACCGGACGTTCCGCAAGGGCGTGCACGGCTGCGAGCAGCATCAGTCTCTGGAGCAGCATTTCGAGAAGGTCTGGCTCGAGGCGTGATCCTCGTTGCGGGGCACAGGGGCAATCGTTTCAGGTTTGCGCTGCCCCTCATCGCCCTGCCGGGCACTTCTCCCCGTATAGTGACACGGGGAGAAGGGGCTGGCCTCAATGCCGGTGCCCTTCTTGTAACGCTGGTGATTGAACGAAACCATTAATGAAAGCGCCCCTCTCCCCGTTCTACGGGGAGAGGATGCCGGCAGGCAGGTGAGGGGCAGCGCCGACATCAACAGTCGATCACCCCACACGCTTGGGCGCTGTGATTTGTCTGAGGTGATTGCCAGGATCCTTAGCCGGCGACGCCAGGCCTTGAAATCTCCTGCCCAAGCCGCACCGTTTCCCGCACCAACAAATCCAGGTCGTCGCGCCGGGTGCGGTGGTTGTTGATCGCTGCCCTGAGGCAATGCTGGCCGTGCACCGTCGTATCCGAAAGGGCGGCGATGCCGTCTTCCTGCAGCCGCAGCATGATCTCGGTGTTGAGCGCCTTCTGCCGCTCTCCCGTCAGCCCGTCGCCACGGTAGCGGAAACAGACGATGTTGATGCTCAGTGGCGCGACCCGTTCCAGCAGCGGTTCGGCGGCGATCAGCGTGCCGAGATAATGTCCCTGCGCGATGTTCTGGTCGATCAGGCGGCCGAATTTCTCGATGCCGTGCTGCTTCAGCGCCATCCACACCTTCAGCGCCCTGAAACCGCGTGACGTCTGCAGGCCAAAATCATGCAGCCACTGCCCCGAGGCGAGGCCGCGCGGCGTCGATTCGAGAAATTCCGGCGTCACCGCGAACGTGCTGCGATGCGCCGAGGCATCCCTGATCAGCACGCAGCCGACCTCGAACGGAGCGTGCAGCCATTTGTGCGGATCGAGCGCGATCGAGTGGGCGTGCTCGATGCCGGCAACGCGATGGGAATTTTCCGGCGCGATGGCAATCAGCGCGCCGATGCAGCCGTCGACATGGAACCAGAGATCTTCCTGCGCCGCCAGCCTTGCCAGCGCCTGCAGATCGTCGATCGCGCCGGTGTTGACGGTGCCGGCCGTGCCGATCACGCAGGCCGGCCGAAAACCCGCCTGGCGGTCCTCAGTGATCGCCGCCCGCAACGCGTCGATGTCGATCCGCAATCCGGCATCGGTCGGGATGCGGCGCAGCGCGCGGTTGCCGAGGCCGAGCGCCTCCATCGCCTTGCGATGGCAGGAGTGAAGCTGGTCCGAGCCATAGAAACGCAGCGGCTTGTCGATGGCGGCAACGCCATGCTCGCGCACGTCGATGCCAGCCCTGGCGTTGCGGGCCACGGTCAGGCCAATGATGTTGGCCATCGAGCCGCCGCTGACCAGCGTGCCGCTGGCTGATTGCGGAAAGCCCATCATCTGCTTGCACCAGTCGACGACCTGGCTGTCCATCAGCGCGGCGGCATGGTTGCCGCCGCCGAGGTTGGAGCCCTGCACCGCCGCCAGGAAATCGCCGAGCGCCCCGGTGAAATTGCTCGACCCCATGTACCAGGACCAGAAGCGCGGATGGATGTTGCCCATCGGGTAGGCCATCACGTTGCGGGCGACCTCGCCATAGACCTGGGCCAGCGGTTGAGGCGATTGCGGCAGCGGCTCTGCGAAAAATTCTCTCACCTCCGCCGGCATGTCCTGCCACACCGGGCGTTCCCTGACATCGCGCAGATAGTCGACGGCGTCGTCGACGATCCGGTGCGACAGCGCCTGCACGTCGGCCCAGTCGACCGGATCGAGCGTTTCTTCGGCAACCATACCGGCAGTGCCGGCGGCTTTCAGCATGGCATCCATCCGCGTTGCTCCCGATGCGCAATTATTCGGCCGGGAACTGGCAGCCCGGCGTTGAGCGCGACAGCGCGATCTCCTCGGCGTCCATCTCGGCTTCGATGCCGTCGAACAGCGGAGTCGTCATGTAGCGTTCGCCGGTGTCGGGAAGCATGCACAGGATCACCGAGCCGGGTGCGGCTTTTTCGGCGATCTGGCGCGCCACGCCAAAACTGGCTCCGCCGGAAATGCCAGTGAAAATCCCTTCCTTCTGGGCCAGCGCCTTGGCCCATTTGATGCCCTCGGGCCCGGCAATCGGCACGACCTCGTCATAGAGGCTGGCGTCGACCGCCTCCTGCAGGACGTTGGGAATGAAATCCGGCGTCCAGCCCTGGATCGGGTGCGGCTCGAAGGCCGGATGGCTGGCGGCGGGTGCGCCGTCGGCGCCGCGCTCCTGCGCCTTGCCGCTGCCGATGAGCTGGGCATTGGCGGGTTCGGCCAGCACGATCCGGATCTCGGGACGCTCGCGGCGCAGCACGCGCCCGACACCGACGACGGTGCCGCCGGTTCCGTAGCCGGTGACGAAGCAGTCGAGCCGCGATGCGGCGAAGTCGTTGATGATCTCGCGCGCCGTCGTCGCCTCGTGAATGGCGGCATTGGCCTTGGTCTCGAACTGGCGGGCCAGGAACCAGCCATTGGCCTTGGCGAGCTCGACCGCCTTGTTGTACATGCCAAAACCCTTCTGGGCACGCGGCGTCAGCACCACCTTGGCGCCCAGCATGCGCATCAGCTTGCGCCGCTCGATGGAGAAACTGTCGGCCATCGTCACCACCAGCGGATAGCCTTTTTGCGCGCAGACCATGGCCAGACCGATGCCGGTGTTGCCGCTGGTCGCCTCGACGACGGTCTGGCCCGGTTTCAGGGCGCCGCTGCGCTCGCCCTCCTCGATGATGTTGAGCGCCAGCCGGTCCTTCACCGACGCTGCCGGATTGAAGAACTCGGCCTTCACATAGATCGTCACATGATCGGGGCCGAGATTGTTGATCCTGATCACCGGCGTATCGCCGACCGTGTCGATAATGCTGTCGAACAGGCGGCCGCGACCGGCCGTGGTCCTGATTTTCCGTTGCTGCAACATGTCTGCTCTCCCCTTTTTGTTGTCGTCACGAGGTGTTCGTTGTCACGAGCCGGTTACAAACCGGCGGCTTGGGCGGCGAGGTTTCGAGACCTTGCCGCGATACGGTCCGTTGCCGTCAACGCGGCCCGGAAAGCTGGCAATGCGGGCAACCGGCGCGGAAAATTCGTTGCCGGATGCCCTCGATCGCTTTCGATGGTAAAACAGAGGACAACTGGCCAGCGTGGGAGCAAGCGTGGAAACGCACGTGGAATCCGCTCGATCGAGCCTGGACGGCGCAGCGGCCGGGCTGTCCGTGCGGCTGCTCGGGCCGCTGACGGTCATCCGTGACGGCGCCACCGTGCAACTGCCGGCATCGCGCAAGCTGCGCGCGCTCTTCGCCTATCTGGCGCTCGCGCCGCATGCCGTCGGCCGCAGCCGTCTGTGCGAGCTTTTGTGGGATGTGCCGAACGATCCGCGCGGCGAGCTTCGCTGGTGCCTCAGCAAGCTCAGGGGCATTCTTGACGAACCGGATCGTCACAGGATCGAAACATCAGGCGACACGGTCGCGCTCGATCTGAAGGGCGTTTCCGTCGACGCTTTCGATATCGCCTCGGCCGCCGCCACGGGCATCGAGACGCTCGATCTTGAGCGGCTGCAGGCCCTGTCCAGACTATTCGTCGGCGACTTCCTCGACGGGCTGGAGATCGACCGCAGCCCGCATTTCAACAGCTGGCTGATCGCGCAACGCCGCCGCTTCAGCTCGTGGCACGCCGCCATTCTGGAACAGCTCGTCAGCAAGCTCCCGGCGGATGCCGACGAAATGTCCGCGCATCTGGAGAAATGGCTGGAACTCAATCCGTTCGACGCGCGCGCGCACGTGGCTCTTCTGGCAAGCCTGGCGCGGCATGGCCAGATCGCCGCCTGCGAGGACCATCTTGCTTCGGCGGCGCAGCTATTTGCCTCGGAGGATCTCGATTTCGGACCCGTTCGTGAGGCATGGCGGACGATCCGCAGCGAACGACCTGCCGCAACGCTCCGGCCGCAGCCGGCGCTGTCGCCCGCAGCCGCCAAAACGTCAATTGTGCTTCCCGATTCCGGTGTTGCTGCACCGTGCAAGGCGTCGCTCGCGGTAATGCCGTTTGTCGAGGAGGCAGCTGTCGGCGGCCCTTGCGGTGGCCCCTCTTGCGGTGGATTGGCCGACGGCCTCACCCACGACATCATCACCCGTCTGGCCAAGCTCAGGGATTTTTTCGTCATCGCCCGCGGCTCGGTCTTTGCGCTGGCCGAAAAGAACATCGCGCCGGAAGATGCCGGCCGGCGGCTCAACGTCGACTACGTCGCCACCGGGACGGTGCGCAGCCAGGCTGGCCGTGTCGCGGTCAGCGTCGAACTTGTCGAGGTGCGCACGGCCAGGATCGTCTGGGCCGAAACCTTCGAACGCAGGCCCGACGACATCTTTGCCGTCCTCGACGATATCGGCAACAGCATCGTCTCGTCGATCTCCGCCGAGATCGAGATGGTCGAACGCAACCGCGCCATGCTGAAAGCCCCCAGCTCGCTGAACGCCTGGGAAGCCTACCATCGCGGCCTCTGGCACATGTATCGCTTCACCCGCACGGAAAACGAGCAGGCCCGGCATTTCTTCGAAATGGCATTGAAGCTCGATCCGACCTTCGCCCGCGCCTATGCCGGCCTGTCCTTCACCCATTGGCAGAACGCCTTTCAGCGCTGGGGAGACCGCGACCAGGAAAGCGCGCTCGCCTTCGAGACCGCCGGCCAAAGTCTTCTGATCGACGATCACAATCCGGCCGCGCACTGGGCCATGGGCCGGGCGCTGTGGTTGCGCGGCGAGCAGGACGGCTCCCTCATCGAGTTGGAACGGGCGGTGGACCTCAGCCCGAACTTCGCGCTCGGTCATTACGCGCTTTCGTTTGTCCACTCGCAGTCGGGTGATCCGAACGCGGCGATCGGTTCATCCGATCACTCGCGCCATCTCAGTCCGTTCGATCCGCTGCTGTTTGGCATGCTCGGCGCCAGGGCGATGGCGCATGTCCGCCTCGGGCAGTTTGACGAGGCCGCCGAATGGGCGCTGAAGGCCGCCGCCCGTCCCAACGCCCATGCCATCATCCTGGCGATCGCGGCGCACTGCCTGGCGCTGGCGGGGCGGCTTGACGAGGCCCGCACTTTCGCGGCCGCTATCCGCAAGACGCTGCCGAACTACTGCGCCGACGATTTCATCGGCACCTTCCGCTTCGAGCCGGACGCTGAGGCGATGTTCCGGCAGGGCGCCAGGCGGATTGGGCTGGGGTGAACCAACCCACGCGGCCCTGCCGGTGGAGAGCTTTCCTTCTCCCCTTGTGGGAGAAGGTGGATTGGCGCGCAGCGCCAAGACGGTTGAGGGGTGTTGGCCGGAGCTCTGTTGGTGCCAAGCTGGAACACCTCATCCGACCGAGCTTCGCTCGGCCACCTTCTCCCACAGGGGGAGAAGGGGGAGCATCTATATGCCGAGCATCGACTTGGCTTGGTTGAGCGCAGCCTCCGACCCTGCATGATCGCCGGCGGCGTGCAATTTCTCGCCTTGGGCGCGCAGTTCCTTGACTTTGTTCATGTCGGCCTCGGCCAGCGTCGCGGTCGGCAACGCCGCGTCGATCGCGGCCATGATGGTCGGGCATGAATTTGCAAAGGCTGCCGCAGGAACGACCGCCAGGAAAACCGCGAGCGAAATTGATCGTAACATGGACGTTTCTCCCTTGCCGGAACGCGCAATTTCGCCGACCGGCGCAGGAATGGTACAGCGAATGCCCGAAGCTGCCAATCGCGATGATGCCGCTGGGTTGAGACACGCTGCCGTCGGCCGGGCTTTTTCTCCTAGTGTCTGAACCTCGCCGCGGCTGGTCGCCACCAATCGTCACGTCCGAAGCCGACGCCACGTTCGCGGCAATCGTCAGATCGCCGCAAAATCCTTCGACCAGAGCGGATCAGGTGGGCTGAACGGATTTGACATTGCCTTCGGTATCGACAAGGCAGCTTGTCTTCTTGCCGCTGGCATCGAGTTCGACCCGATAGGTTGTGGAATCGATCTTGCTCGACGAAACCGGAAGTATTTTGCTGCTGTCGGCACCGCTCGCCTTGGCGGCTGCGTCGGCGCAAAGCAGCTGAAGGTCGGCCGGGGCCGTCTCGACCTGGGTCCTGGACATCTGGTCCTGAGGCGGCGGCGGCGGCGGCGTGCTGATGCAAGCGCTCAAGGCCCCTGCCAGGAACCCAATTGCTGTTGCCCGGATCGAAGTTCTCACTGCAGGTTTTGCCGACATTGCTTGTCCCTCTCCGAATGCCGCTTCACACACCCCGGCTTCACACACCCCGGCTTCAAACACCCTGGCTTCAAACACCCTTGTAAAGTGCCGCCCCCTGCATGAGAACGATGACCTTGGCCCCAACCTTGACGCGTGATGCCAGGTCGGTGATGTCGTCGTTCCGCATCCGGATGCAGCCTGATGACACGTCGAGCCCGATCGTCCACGGCTCCGGCGTGCCGTGTATCCGGTAGATCGTGTCCTGGTCGCGCTCATACAGATAGAGCGCCCTGGCGCCGAGCGGGTTGTCGGGCCCTCCCGGCATGCCTCCCGCATGTTTGACAGCATTCGGATCGCGAGCGACCATTTCGGCCGGCGGCGTCCAGGTCGGCCATTCCGCCATGCGGCCGACGCGCACGATTCCGGCCCATCCAAAGCCTTCCCGGCCGACGCCAATACCGTAGCGCATGGCGCGCTGACCCGGCTGCACAAGGTAGAGAAAATGCTGGTTGCCGTCGATGATGATCGTACCGGGCGCTTCCGCGGTGCGGAACTTGACCATCTGCGGGCGAAACGCCTCTGGCACCTGATTATGCGCGGCATAGTATTTGCGCGCCTTGGCGCGGTCGTAGTCCACCCATTTGCGGGTTTTTGGATCGAAAACCTGGGTTCCAGCAGCCAGCGCCGCCACCGCGACAAGACCGAGCGCTACCGCGACAGTTGCCGTCAGGCAGCGCCGCTGGAGAGCGGTGCGTCCCGCGATCGTCAGCTTTCCGGTCATGGATTTGCCCACCCTTGCACCCGAGCGCCTTGCGCGGCGACCCATTGTTTGGCGTACTCGTAAGGATCCTGGCGCTCCACCTGGAGCGCATAACTCATCTTGGTGGCGTCCTCGGGCTTGAGGGCGACCCGTTCCAGGAACGCGACCACCTCAGGATATTTCTTGCGCAGCGAGGTGGCGTAAGCGATGTGGAAATGTGCCGAATCCCATGACACCGGCGCCCTGGACTTCGAGACCCAGAGCGGGTCCTCGGAAGGCAGCACGATCTTCCACTTTGCCGGGTCAAAAGGCGGCTCGGCAAGCCGGACAATTTCGTGCAGTTCAAACACGTGATGCGGCGCATAGCAGGCAAACACCATCGGATGAGCCGTGGCAACCGCGGCATCGACAGCCGCCATTCCGACATCCTCCGGCGTCTCCAGCAATGTCATTGTCTCGGCGTAGCCATAGCTGTTGGCGCGGACACGCTCGATCGCCGTCGAGGACCAACCCTCGGCGCCAATCCAGAGTTCTCCGCGTCCGTCCCGATCAGTGTCCAACGCGGCGGTTTTGCGCGGGTCGGTGAGATCCGAAATGTCGCGAATGCCAAATTTGTCGGTCGTTTCGCGGGTAGCGCATATGCCTTGCCATGCCGGCACACCGATGGGACTGATGGCTACCGTGCCGGCGCCGTCGACATACTTCTTCACCAGATTGTCCAGGTTGGGCAGCCAGATTTCGGGATGAATATCCACCTCGCCCGAATCGAGGCCGGCAAAGGCAATAAGCGTCCCCATCTCGCGCACATCGGCATCGAGCCCGAAATGTTGCTTCAGGCTTACCTTGAGAATGTTTGCCGTCGCCTGGCCCGACGGCCAGTTCGGCATCGCAATGACGAGATCAGCCGCGTGGACCGGGATGTTTACCGCCAGCATCAATGCCGCAAGCGACATTCTCCGCAGGCACTGCCGCAATCGGTTGTGCATTTCTTTCCCCTCGCTTCGGTGCTGAAATGAACCGGGACGGGAACAAATTGTCTCGGCAAGCACCGGGTTGTGACAGCAGCCCAATGGTCTGACGGCAACTGCTGAAGGTGCAGCAGTGCATTCGCCAAGGAGAGCGCCGTCACATGCCGCCCCTGCACGCTACTCGATGACATTCCGTATGGGAAGATGCTCAGACACGGCCGCCGCGCGACAACCTCAGAGATGTCCGCAGGCATGCGCCTTAAGAACCAGGGGGCGTATCAGGACTCCTTGTTGGGTGAGGTCATTCGCAAGGCGACAGCTTTGTGTAGCAGCCGATGACCCGGAAACCTATGGTTTCCAGGAAATCAAGAGCTTACAAAGGGATTGGTGCCCAGAAGAGGACTCGAACCTCCACGCCTTGCGGCACACGGACCTGAACCGTGCGCGTCTACCAATTCCGCCATCTGGGCTGGTGCGCGCTCATTAAGCGGGCGAGGCATGAGTGTCAACGCGCTTTTTTGAAAGGCGCGAACCACTGCCGGCTTACCCCTCCAGCACTTCCTTGGATGCCACCGTCGAATCGGCGTTGAGCCTGTAGATGACCGGCACGCCGGTGCCGAGCTCTAGTCTGACGATCTCCTCGCCCGACTTGCCGTCCAGCGCCATGATCAGCGCGCGCAGCGAATTGCCGTGCGCCGCCACCAGCACCGTGCCGCCGCGCAGCACATGCGGCTGCAGGTCGTGCAGATAATAGGGCCAGACGCGCGCGCCGGTGTCCTTCAGGCTTTCGCCGCCGGGCGGCGGCACGTCGTAGGAGCGGCGCCAGACATGCACCTGCTCCTCGCCCCATTTCTGGCGCGCGTCGTCCTTGTTGAGGCCGGAGAGATCGCCATAGTCGCGCTCGTTCAGCGCCTGGTCGCGGATGGTCTCGAGATCGCTCTGGCCGACCGCGTCGAGAATGTGCTGGCAGGTCTTCTGCGCCCGGATCAGCGACGAGGTGAAGGCGATGTCGAATTTCATGCCGCGCGCCTTCAGCTTGGCGCCCGCCTTCCTGGCCTCGGCGTGGCCCAGCTCGGTCAGGTCGACGTCGCGCCAGCCGGTGAAAAGGTTCTTCAGGTTCCATTCGCTCTGGCCATGGCGCACGAGCACGAGAGTTCCCGACATTTTTGCTCCTTAGGTTTGGTGGATGAGATCGTCTCAGGCGAGTCCGAGCACGTCGCGCATCGAATACAGTCCCGGCTTCCTGCCGCGCGCCCACAGTGCGGCCTTGACCGCGCCGCGGGCGAAGATCGCCCGGTCCTCGGCGTGATGGGCAAGCGTGATGCGCTCGCCGGTGCCGGCCAGCACGACGCTGTGGTCGCCGACCACCGAGCCGCCGCGCAGCGTGGCGAAGCCGATCGAGCCGGTCTTGCGCACGCCGGTATGGCCGTCGCGCGACCGCACGCTGTTCCCGTCAAGATCGATGCCGCGCCCGGCGGCGGCGGCTTCACCGAGCAGAAGCGCCGTGCCCGACGGCGCGTCGACCTTGTGCCGGTGGTGCATTTCCAGGATCTCGATATCGAAATCGTCGGCATCGAGCGCGCGCGCCGCCTGCTCCACCAGCACCGCCAGCAGATTGACGCCGAGGCTCATATTGCCTGATTTGACGATCGTCGCGTGGCGCGCCGCAGCAGTGATCCTTGCATTGTCGTCCGCCGAGCAGCCGGTGGTGCCGATGACATGGGCGATGCGCGCCTGCGCCGCGTAGCCGGCGAATTCGACGGTCGCCGCCGGGCTGGTGAAATCGAGGACGCCGTCGGCCCTGGCGAAAGCCGGCAGCGGATCGTCGCCGATCACAACCCCGATAGTGCCGATGCCGGCCAGTTCGCCGGCATCCTTGCCGAGATGCGGCGAGCCGGCCCGCTCGATCGCGCCGGCGACGCGGGCGCCCGGAATGGTATGGGTGGCGCGGATCAGCGCCTGGCCCATCCTTCCGGCCGCGCCGACCACCACCAGGCCCATTTCATTGACGTCGTTTGTACCGCTCATAAAGTTCTCCCGACCGCCTTCTTCGCGCGTTGCCCCGGAGTTTGGATTGGCTTGCCGTCGTCGACAAGCCCCAGCCCCTTGTTGCCCTGCACCCGGTGGAACCGGGCATAGACGCTGTGCGGGTCGGCCATCAGCGAGGCATGCGTGCCCTGCTCGACCAGCCGGCCCTGTTCCAGCACGATGATATGATCGGCATTGACCACGGTCGACAGCCGGTGCGCAATGACGATGGTCGTGCGCCCCGCCATGATCTGGGTCAGCGCCTGCTGGACGCGCGCTTCCGCTTCGTTGTCGAGCGCCGAGGTCGCCTCGTCGAGCAAAAGGATCGGCGTCTGCCGCACGATGGCGCGGGCGATCGACAGGCGCTGGCGCTGGCCGCCCGACAGCGTCAGGCCGCCTTCGCCGACAGGGGTGTCATAGCCCTGGGGCTGCTGGCGGATGAAGCCATCGGCCTCGGCCTGTTGCGCGGCCAGCTCGATCTCGGCGTCGCTGGCGCTCAGCCGCCCGTAGCGAATGTTGTCGCGAATGGTGCCTTCGAACAGATAGGGCTGCTGCGAGACATAGGCGATGGAGCGGCGCAGCGACTGCTTGGTGACTTTCGAAATGTCCTGGCCGTCGACCTCGATGCTGCCTTCGTCGACATCGTGGAAACGCTGCAGCAGCGCCACCAGCGTCGACTTGCCGGCGCCCGAGGCGCCGACGATGGCCGTCATCTTGCCGGCGGCGGCAACGAAGCTGAGATCCTGCAGCACCGGGGCGTCGGCGACATAGCCGAACGACACATTGTTGAAGCGCACCTCGCCGCGGGTGATCTTCGCTTCGGCCGCTCCGGGCGCGTCGCCCTGCTGCGGCTCGAGGTCGAGCAACTCGTAGATCATGCGTGCATTGACCAGCGCCCGTTCCATGCCGACTTGCATGCGCGCCAGCCGCCGGGCCGGGTCGTAAGCAAGCAGCAGTGCGGTGATGAAGGAAAACACCGCACCGGGCGGCTGGCCGCTGACGGCTGCCCGGTAGCCGGAATAGGCGATGACGCCGGCGACGGCGAAACCGGCCAGCATGTCGGAGATCGGCGATAACCGTTCCGAGACGCGAGCGATGCGGTTTGCCCGCTGCTCGGCGCCGGCGACAAGATCGCTGATGCGCCGCGACAGCTCGTCCTCCAGGGTAAACGCCTTGACGATGGCGATGCCTTGCGTTGCTTCCTGCATGGCGCCGATCAGCCGCGCGTTTATCTGCACGGCTTCGCGCGTGGCGCGCCTTATCCTGCGGGTCAGGTAGACGACGGTGTAGATCAGCGGCGGCCCGACCAGCAGCGACATCAGCGACAGCATCGGATCCTGCCAGATCATGACGCCGATCAGCGCGATCAGCGATACGGCGTCGCGTGCCAAGGATGTCAGCGTCATCGACAGCAGGTCGCGGATGCCGTTGACGTTCTCGTTGATCTGGGCGGCCAGCCGTCCCGAGCGCGTGTCGTTGAAGAAACCGATGCCGAGCTTCATCAGATGGGCGAAGATGCGGCGCTGGTAGCGCGCCACCAGATTGTTGCCGATCCTGGCCAGCGTCACCGCCTGGCCGTAGGTGGCCAGCCCGCGCAGCATGAAGGCGCCCAGGATCAACAAGCAGATCAGCGCGATGAGATCGCCGCGCTGCTGGTAGAATATCTGGTCGACGACATCCTTCATGATCCAGGCGGTGAAGGCGGTCGTGGCCGCAACCATCACCAGGCACAGAACGGCCAGAGCATAATACCAGCGATAGTCGCGGCCGTTCTCAGTGAGAATGCGGCGGATCACCGCCACGACCTCGCCGGGCCGGGCTTTGGCTTGGTGGTTTAGCGACTGGTTCAAGTCGGGATCGTTCCGTGATGTCGGTCCGGCTCCGCGGCCGGGTTAATTCGGCAATCCTCTTAGCGCCCCGGTGCCGGCTTGCCTATGGCCGAGGCCGGCAAAAACTCTGTGGGGTCACGCCCGCCAGCGTCGCCCCGCCGTCTGGACGCCGAACAGCGATGGGTTTCTGGCAAAGGCGGCAAGGCCGGAAAGCGCTGCCAGCGGATGGGTGATCACATAGACCGGCATGGTGCGCATCAACTCGCTGTGCGGCGCCTTGTCCTCGAAGGCGGCGCGGAAATTGCCGGTTTTCAGCGCCGGCAGGATTTTCTGCGCGATGCCGCCGGTCAGGAAAACGCCGCCGCGGCTCATGAACACCAGCGCAAGGTCGCCGGCGGTGCGCCCCAGGCAGGTGACGAACAGCGACAGCGCTTCCTCGGCCACCGGATCTGACTTCGCCAGCGCCGCGGCGGTGACCTCGGCCGGCGTGGTCAACGGCGCCGGCTTGCCGTCCGCCTTGGCCACCGCCCGGTAGGCATTGACCAGGCCGCGCCCGGACAGGATCTGTTCGCCGGAGATTCTGCCCTCGAGCTTCTCGATATGCGCAAACACCTGGAAATCGCGCGGCGAGCGCGGCCCGATATCCATGTGCCCGCCCTCGCCGGGCACCGGGATCCAGTGGTTCAGCGCGTGCACCAGGCCGGCGACGCCAAGCCCGGTCCCGGGGCCGAGCACCACGCGCCCGGCATTCGGCTCCGGCGCATCGCCGCCGATCATTTCCATATGCTCTTCGCCGAGCGCCACGACGGCCAGCGCCTGCGCCTCGAAATCATTGAGCACCACGACGTCGCCGAGGCCGAGGCTGGCAAACATCTTTTTCGGCTTGACGATCCACGGGCAGTTGGTGAGCGGGATCTCGTCGCTGTCGACCGGGCCGGCCACCGCCAGCACGGCGGAGTTGGGCCGCATCGACGAGCGGTCGAGCACCGCCGCCTGGATCGCCGCGTCGATCGTGTTGAAATTGGCGGTCTGGACGATCTGCGGTTCGGTTGATTCCGAATCCGCGTCGAGCACGATCGAAAAGCGCGCATTGGTGCCGCCAATGTCGCCGATCAGGACCGGAAACTGCAGCACGGTGTCGTCGTCTGGCATGCTCTCGTCCGTCCCGGTTCCCAGTGGCGTTCCGTTCTTTCGTTGACTACCGCATGACCCGGGAAAGGGAAAGTCGCTTCAGGGTCAGTTCCGGAGCAATCACTTCCGGTCCGAATTTCGTACTAACCTCATTCAGCGTTGGCGCTGCCCCTCACCTGCCTGCCGGCATCCTCTCCCCGAATAGTGACGGGGAGAGGGACGCTCTTGTCACCGGTTTCGCCAATCACCAGCGTCGCAGGCAGGGCGCGAAGGCAGCGGCCAGCCCGAGAAATGCCCGGCAGGGCAATGAGGGGCGGCGCCGACCCCAACAGTTGGCTGTTGGCCTCAATACCCCGGCCGGGGTCGCGGCAGCGGAATGCCGATCTCGGGCGTTTCGGCGTAGGCGTTGGCCGTGGCCGTGGCCGGGAGGGCTGCCGCGCCGCTTGCCGATGCCCGCGCCGGCGACGGAGCCTTGGTGAGAACGGGTGCAGCCGCGACCGGCACCCCGTCGCCATGATAGTCGCCATAATAGGTGACCGCCTCCGCCGAAGCCGGATTTGGCCCGTCGAGCACGGCCTGGCATGCTGCGGGCAGGCTGGCCATCGTCATCAGGTCGCGCGCTTTCGGCCTGTCCGGGTTCTTGTTCGGGCGCCACGGCTCCTCGGTGAACCACCATGCCAGCGACTGGTCGCAGCCGTCGCCTGGCGCGGTGTTTTCCTGCGCCTTGCATTTGGGCGAGCCGGGCTGGCAGCCGATGCGGATGTGGAAGTGATAGTCGTGGCCCCAGAACGGCCTTACCTTGCGCAGCCATCCACGGTCGCCTTTCACCGTGTCGCATAGCTTCTTCTTGATGCCGGGATTGACCAGGATGCGCTCGACTTCCGCATAGCTTGCCGCGCGCTTCAGCAGCCGCGTATGCGCCGGCGCCCAGAGCGCATCTTTAACCAAATGGGTCTTTTCGTCGACAAGCAAGGTGGCGCTCATGTTTTCGCGCTGCTCGAGCGAAAGCTTGCGGTCGGGCATTGGCGTCAGCCAGATGTCGGCGTCGAGGCCGATCTGGTGCGAGGCATGGCCGGTCAGCATCGGACCGCCGCGCGGCTGCGAAATGTCGCCCACCAAAAGGCCGGGCCAGCCATCGGCCGCGGCGTCGCGCGACAGTCTCTCGATCAGCGCGATCATCGTCGGATGGCCCCAGCGGCGGTTGCGCGAAGGCCGCATCACCTCCCATTTCGGGCCGTTCAGGGGTATGGCGACGCCGCCGGCAAAGCAGCCCTTGGAATAAAAACCGATCGACTGCGGCAAAGCCACGGCCGGCAGTTTTTTGGCGCCGAACAGGTTTTTCGCCAGTTCCTCGGCCGCCGCAGGTCGCGCTGCAAGCCCCGCCAAGGCGAGGACGGCGAGTGCTGCTAATGCATGTCGCCCAAAAGTGCGCAGCGGTTTTGGGACAACGACATGCGTAAACAGAAATCTAAAGCGCGTTGCGACGAGCTTCAGCAGCAGCGATTTGCCGGGCAATGGTCGCTTCAACATCGTCATGAAAGCAGAACCCCTCTGCAAATTGGTCGAATCATATCACGCCCGGCGCGCGATTTCGATCACGACCGCTTCATCGGGCTGCGCGCGTCGCCATCGCGCCAGTTGCCCAAAACCCACATATGGTCGAAGGCCGACCGGTAGTCGGGAAAGCGGAAGCGATAGCCGGCCGCCTTGATCGCCGTGTTGGCGACACGCTTGTTCTCGCCATAGAAGGACCGCGCCATGGGCGAAAGTTGGGCGGTCTCGAACGGAATTTCCGGCGGCGGTGTGACGCCCATCAGCCCTGCGGCATAGGTGACGACGTCCTGCGGCGGCGCAGGCAGGTCGTCGGTGACGTTGAAGATGCCGCCGCTGATGTCCTCGAGCAGATGCCAGAGCGCCCCGGCAATGTCGTCGCAATGGATGCGGTTGAACACCTGGCCGGGCTTGATCAGCCGCCGCGCGGTGCCGTTTTCCAGATTGACCAAGGCATTGCGGCCCGGCCCGTAAATGCCGGAAAGCCGCAGGATCGCCACCGGCCGGGCGATGTCTCGACCCAGCTTCAGCCAGTCCTGCTCGGCGGCGACACGCAGCATCGAGCGCTTCGACAGCGGCCTGCATTCGGCGGTCTCGTCGACCCAGCCGCCGCCATGGTCGCCGTAGACGCCGACGGTGGAGAGATAGGCGATCCATTCGAGCGCCGGCATCTTCGCGATTGCCTGGCGCGCCGCATTCAGCACCGGGTCGCCGGCCTCTTCCGGCGCCACCGAGACGACGAGGTGGGTTGTTTTCTCGAGCGCGTCGCTGATTTCAAGCGTCAGCGCGCCATCGAAAAGCAGCGGCTGGATTCCGGCTTGCCGCAGCGCTTCGAATTTCTCCGCTGCGCGTGTCGTGCCAAGGATCGTGCCGGCATCCTTGCTGGCGCGGGCAAATGCCTTGCCCGAATAGCCGGCGCCGAAAATGAGGATCTGCTTCTCGCTCATGCATGCGCCTCGATCTGGTTTGCCAGCGCCAGGCGCCATTCGCGTCGCACGGCCTCGTCGCCTTCTGCTTTCACCGCAGCGGTGGCCGATTTGGCGAAATCCGAAGCCGGCACAAGCCGTGACAGCGCCCATACCGCTGCGCCGCGGACCAGCGGCGAGGCGTCACCGAGCAGCGCACGCACGGCGTTTCCGAGCGAGGGTTCGCCGGAATTGCCGGCGGCGATCAGCACGTTGCGGACAAAGCGGTCGCGACCGATGCGCTTGACCGGCGAACCGCTAAAGAACGACCGGAAGGAAGCGTCGTCGAGCGCCAACAGATCGGCGAGCGGCGGCTCGCGCAAGTCCGCGCGGGCGACGAGCTTTGCCTCGGACGCTGCCCGGGCAAACTTGTTCCATGGGCAGGCGGCCAGGCAATCGTCGCAGCCATAGATGCGGTTGCCGATTTTTTCGCGGAACTCGTGCGGGATCGGCCCCTTGTTCTCGATGGTGAGGTAGGAGATGCAGCGGCGCGCATCGAGCCGGTAGGGAGCCGGAAAGGCGTCGGTCGGGCAGGCGTCGAGACAGGCGCGGCAAGAGCCGCAATGGTCGTCTTCGGGCGTATCGGATGCAAGCTCGGCGGTGGTGAAGATGGTGCCAAGGAACAGCCAGGAGCCGTGCTCGCGGCTGACCAGATTGGTGTGCTTGCCTTGCCAGCCGAGGCCGGCGGCTTCTGCCAGCGGCTTTTCCATCACCGGGGCGGTGTCGACGAACACTTTTACGTCGCTCCCAGAGTGCCCCACGATCTTGCCGGCGATCTCTTTCAGCCGGCCCTTCATCACATCGTGATAATCGCGGTTCTGCGCATAGACGGAGATCGCGCCCCGCTGGCGCTTGCCCAGCACCGCGCGCGGGTCGTGGTCCGGCCCGTAGTTCATGGCCAGCACGATGATCGAGCGAACTTCGGGCCAAAGCGCCAGCGGCTCGCCGCGGCGTTCGAGCGTCTCGGCGATCCAACCCATCGAGCCGTGGAAGCCGTCGGCGACGAATGCGGCAAGCCGGGCCGGCGCCTGCGGGATGGCATCGGGCGTGGTGACGGCAACGGCATCGAAACCGGCGCGCCGCGCCTCGCTGTCGATCAGCGCGCGCAAGTTTTGCGATCTAGAAATCGAGGTCCGCATAATGTGACACCGGTGACAGGCCGCGCACCCGGTCGGACAAAAGCGGCCGGAACGATGGCCGTGATTTCACCCGTGCATACCATTCGCGCGCGGCAGCGTGTTCGCGCCAGTCGATCTCGCCGAGATAGTCGAGCACGGACAGCGCAGCCGCAGCTGCGAGGTCGGCATAGGTGACCTTGCTGCCGGCCAGCCAATGGCGGGTGCCGGCCAGCCAGTTGGTGTATTTCATGTGCTGGCGGATGTTGGCGCGCGCGGCGCGGATCGCCGCCGAATCGGGCGAGCCGCCGCCCGCCGTTTCCGGCATGATCGGCTTCAGCACGCGCTCGCGCACCAGGTGCCGCGTCACCTCGCTATCGGCCTTGCTGAGATACCAGTCGGTCAGCCGGCGGATTTCGGCGCGCTCCATCGGGTCCTCGGCGAACAGCCGCTTGTCGCGCTTGAGCACGCCGCGCGTCTCGTCGAGATATTCGCCGATGACCATGGCGCCGACGATCGGCACGTCGCCCTCGGCAAGCAGGATCGGCAGCGTGCCGGCCGGGTTCAGCGCCAGGAACTCCTTGCGCCGCATCCACGGCTTTTCCTCGATCAGCGCCAGTTCCTCGCCATACTCGCCGAAAGCGAGGCGAACGAAGCGGCAGGTGGCGAACATCGGGTGGTGGAAAAGCGTCAGCATGGTCCCGCGATAATAGAGCGCACTGGCAAATCGCCGGCTGCGCCGGTAAGTCTTGGCCGCCCCGATTCAGGGGGCCGCCCCGATTCAAAGGGCCGTCAGGGTGCTGCGACCTATAGGAGGAGTTCCGCGCCATGACAAGCAAGCCGTTCTTCAAAGCTCTCACTCGAACGCCGAGGTTTCCATGGAAAGCCAGACCATTGTCGAAGCGCTGCTGCTCGGCATGATCGAGGGCATGACCGAGTTCATTCCGGTCTCGTCGACCGGCCATATCCTGCTTGCCGGTCATTTTCTCGGCTTCCATTCGACCGGCAAGGCCTTCGAGATCCTGATCCAACTCGGCGCCATACTGGCGATCCTCAGCGTCTATTTCCATCGCCTGTGGCAGATGCTGGTCGACCTGCCGCGTGATCGGGTGACGCGGCATTTCGTTCTCGGCATCCTCGTTGCCTTTCTGCCGGCGGCCGTCATCGGCGCGCTGGCGCATGGCTTCATCAAGACGGTGCTGTTTGAATCGCCGAGGCTGATCTGCGTCATGCTGATCATCGGCGGCCTGGTCCTGCTGTGGGTGGATCGGTTCAAGCCGAAGCCGCTCTATCACGACGTCGAGCGGTTTCCGCTCCGGCTCTATCTGCAGATCGGACTGTTCCAGTGCCTTTCGCTGATCCCCGGCACGTCGCGTTCCGGTTCGACGATCGTCGGCGCGCTGCTTCTGGGCGTCGACAAACGCGCGGCTGCGGAATTCTCCTTCTTTCTCGCCATGCCGACGATGGTCGGCGCCTTCGCCTTCGACCTGTTCAAGAACCGCAATGTGCTGACCAGCGCCGATCTGCCCATCATCGCCGCCGGTTTCATCGCCGCCTTCGTCGCGGCGCTTATCGTCGTGCGCTTCCTGCTCAACTACGTCTCGCGCCACGGCTATTCGCTGTTCGGCTGGTGGCGGCTGGTTATCGGCACCGTCGGCCTGGCGGCGCTGTTCGTCCGGGGGTGAGGCGGCACGCTTATTTTGTCGCCAAGGGCTCTAGTTGTTCGTTTGGCCTAACAATGTCGGCTGATGGTGGGGGACGACCAGCGTAGACCCGCCCCTCCAACCCAAGCCGTCGTCGCGGGGTCGTTCTCGCCCGCTTGAATGCATCTGATGGCCGAATCGACTGTGTTCACCACTCTTCAGAACTTTTTCACGCCGATATCATGACTTCGAACGAGCCCTCGCGTCCTCTCTCCCACGACGTTCCCACACGGTTCGGGCGTCGAACTGAGGAGATAAAGGGTGATCAACCGCATCTTGGGAGTTCTCGTGATCGGCGCCGCGACCACCGCGTCCGCTGGTGATGGTCTGAGCCGCCACATTCTCGAACGGGCAGCAAGCTGTTGGCCTACGCAGACGGCGATGCGCGGGATCAGCTTCAGTGCAGATGTCCACGTCAGCTTCACCCGCGAGGGGCACGTCAGTGCCATCCAGATCGTCGACGTAGCGCCGCAGACCGAGACGTTCAAGGGCTTGGCCAGGGATTTCGCGGATGCATTGAAGCGCTGTGGTCCGTACGTCACCGAAGGCAAGAGCGAAATGAACCTCAATCTCTCATGGCCGCTGTAAACGCAGCGAAGTGCTGCTACTTCGTCACCGAGAATTCATAACGCTTGAAGCGAGGCAGCAGGATGTATTCGTTCGGGGCTCCGGGTGTGACGCTCAGGTTGCGGAACACGGCGCCACAGCCCGTCAGTTTACGCGGATAGGCGGTGCACAAGCTGTCGCCCTGCACCCACATTCGACCGGTCACGACCTCCTCACCAACTGTTCGGGTCACGCTGCCGTCTGCCGCAATCACAGCATGGTAAGCCAAGACATCGGGCAGAACCTGGCGTCCCGTCAGCTCGTGTCCGATCATGAGATTGCCGATGTCGACGCCATTCATCCGTTCAGCGGAGTCGGGTTCCATTCCGGCAGGAAGCTCAGAAACTCCTGCCTTCCTCAAGCCATCGAGCAGGCGAACGATATCTTCCTGTCGCTTGTAGACGAAGAACTGCTGCGCGATCAGCAGGTTCGGCTGACCCTCCTGCCTTTCCGACAGCACGCTTCGGAGCTGCTCCAGGGCTGAGGCCGCTTCCGCCAGGCGATCGAGATGCGCAAGCGCTGCGACAAGAACATGCAGGCCGTAGAACTTCGTCCAGGGATTGGGCGACCGAACATCGACCTGCTCAAGCTGGGCGACCGCCTCCTCGTAGCGGCCCTGGCCGAACGCCGCCAAGCCAGCCTGATAGTGTCGCCACTCCGTCCACCCGGGATCGACGCGTAGGGCCGCCTCGAGAAAGGTTCGCCCCTCAGCCGGCCTGCCGTTGAAGATGAGGGCCTGGCTCAGCCCTTCGTAGGTCCAGGAATCGCTCGGGTCGAGCGCTATCGCCTTTTGCAGGGCAGCCACCGCCTCGTCGGACCTATGCTCCCGGACCAGAAGCTCGGAAATCAGCTGATAGTAACCGGGCGACGGATTTCCGGCAGCGATGGCCAGATTGCCGTAGAGCTCATCGTCGATCTCGGTCCAACCAAGCCCTAGGGCCTGTCTCCTCGCGTCGTCGGCATCCCAGTGGAGCCATGCCAATTCCGCGGCCGCCGCGCCGAAATCGGCATCCAGCGCCAGGGCCTGGCGCAGGTAGCGAGATGCGTCCACGGTGCCTGATGGTGTATCGGTTCGTCGCGCCTCGATAGCGCGCCGAAAAGCCTGGTAAGCTTGCGGATCGTCAGTATCGCCGGACACGGCCAGGTTTGCTTTTCCCGGGACGAGCTTTAGCTGCAGCGCGGCGACAATCTGACCGGTCACCTGGTCCTGGAGCTTGAACACATCGCTGAATGGACCTTCGAACCGCTCGGCCCAGATCTGGCCAACCGTCGAGGCATCGACCAAGTGCGCATTGATGCGCACTTCATCGCCGAGACGTCGAACCGAGCCCTCCAGCAGGTAGCGGACGCCGAGCTCTTTCGCGATCTTCGCCGGCGGCAGACCGCTGTTGCGATATGCACGCGCGGCATTGTGCGAGACGACGAACAGGCCGGGAACGCGCGCCAGCTCTGTCGTCAGATCGTCCGCGAAACCGTTGGCAAGATAGGCCTGCTCCTCGGCTTCGCTGAGATTTGCGAACGGCAGAACCGCGATCGAGAGCGAGGTCGGCACTCCCGCGTCAAATGTAGGCCTCCAGATGAACGCCGCGACTGCGGCAATGATTGCCAGTACAGCGCTTACAAATATCAGGCTTCGCCGGCTTTTGGTCTCGTGCTGGTCAGGGGAGGCAGTGCCGTGAACCTGCGGGTAGCGATCGTGAGGTATGCCGGGCGCTTGGCTTTCGGGGACAAAGCGATATCCCCGTCGCGCGACTGTCTTGAGCAGGCTCTGCTTCTCGTCGCCGATGGCTTTCCTGATTTCGCTGATGCACTGGGAAAGACTGTTTTCCGTCACCGCGATGCCGGGCCAGACAGCGTCCAGGAGCTCCTCCTTGGTCACGACACGGTTGGCGTTGGCGACCAGATGCTTCAGCACCGCGAGCGATTGAGGCCTCAGCGGGACATCTTCACCATGCTCGCCGTGCAGGAGACCGGCGTCGAAATCGAACTCGACACCGTTTAGAACAAGGCTCGGTGGATTGACCAGGTTCAAGGCTGCTCTCGATCATCGTGCTGATCGTTCGGGCGGCATGTTGCTCGGCAGGCCGCCTTTGACTTGAGAATCGGCGCCTGTCGCCGAAAGTCAACCAGCGTTTGAAAGTCGGCGCTGCTTCCCGGGACGAAACCTTCGCGCTGCGATCGCAAACGTCCGGAAATTCACGACCGAGCCGGCTGGCGCATCGACTTGGATTATGCCGCGATGGAGCGTTCTACGTGGAATGGTCAGTGCGCTGCGATCCGGATGCCACCGGCGACTTCCAGAGCCTAGCTCCGCCCGTAAAAAACGTTCTCGACATGCACCGGCCAGCGCCACGGCAGCACCGCGACCATGTCGAAGCGCACCGACAATCTGCCATAGTCGGACTGGCGCGACAGCCAGAGATCGGCGGCGCTTTCGATGCGGCGCTCCGATTCGCAGCGAACAGCTTCCATCGCTTCCACCAGCGTGCGGCGCGCCTTCACCTCGACGATCAGCACCAGGTCGCCGCGCCGCGCGATCAGGTCGATCTCGCCGAACCGCGTGCGGTGGCGGCGGGCCAGGATCCGATAGCCCTTCACCATCAACGCCGCAGCCGCCAGCCACTCGCTGCGGTGGCCGCGCCGATAGGCCCGCTGGCGGCTGCCGACCGGGCGATCAGCCATTGCGGGCTTTCCCGGTGTCGCCCTCTTTCCCAGTGTCCTTGAGTTCGAGCAGCCGCCGGTAAAGCGCCTGTTTCTGGCCGCCGGTCATCTTGGCGGCTTCCGCCGCCGCCTTGGAGGCCGGCATCTCGGCGGCAAGCGAAAGCAGAAGCCGGTCGATGTCGGCCGGTTCGTCGGCCGTTGCGTCCGACGGGCCGACGCAGATGACGATCTCGCCCTTCGGCGTGTCGGCCGCCGCGTAATGATCGGCGAGCGACTGCAAGCTGCCGGTCCGTATCTCCTCGAAGGTCTTGGTCAACTCGCGACCGATCGCGGCCTTGCGGGCGCCACCCAGCGCCTCGACCATGGCACAGAGCGTCTCGGCCAGGCGGCGCGGCGATTCGAAGAAGATCAGCGTCGCCGGCACGGTTTTAAGCGCTTCCAGCCGCGTCAGCCGCTGGCCGGTCTTCACCGGCAGGAAGCCGGAGAACAGGAAGGCGTCGGAGGGCAGGCCGGAGGCCGTCAGCGCCGCGAGCGGCGCCGACGGGCCGGGGATCGGCACGACGCGAATGCCCTGGTCGAGCGCTTCGCCTACCAGTCGGTAGCCCGGATCGGAGATCAGCGGTGTGCCGGCGTCCGAGATCAGCGCCACGCTCTGCCCTGCCAGCAAGGCTGCGATCAGCTTTGGGCCGGCCTCGCCGGCATTGTGCTCATGATACGCAGTGGTGCGGCGGCGGATGCCGTAGCGGTCGAGCAGCACGCGACTGACACGCGTGTCCTCACAGGCGACGATGTCGGCTGCGGCGAGCGTTTCAAGCGCGCGTAATGTGATGTCGGCGAGATTGCCGATCGGCGTCGCCACCAGGTAGAGCGCCGGCTCGAGTGGCCGGGCCGGTATCTCGGTCTGGCCGATCACGTAGCTGCGTTTTGCCGACTCGCCGGTCACCGGTGTCCCCCGTCAGGCTCTGACCTTGAATGCATTCGGCTCTGTTTGGCACGGCTCACGCCGGGTTGCAAAACCCATGCCGAAGTGACGCGGCTGTCATGCCTTTGCCACACTGCGGAACGAAACCGTGCCCGGCGGATTTATGCCTGATCTCGGGAGGAGCAGGATGGACAGCCTCAAGATACAAGACGTTTTCGAACCCTACTATGCAGGCCGCAAGCGCTTTGCCGTGCGAAAGGACAAGGGGCTGCCTGCCAAAGCCGGCGCCGGCTCGGCTAAAAAGCCACGAAAGCGTCGTCCGTCAAAGGCAACCAAGCTCGAGATCGAGCCCTCGACCGGCACCGGCAGCACGATGGAGCACTGACCAGACGATGCCCAATCGCTTCGACATTTTCATCACCCGCCTTGAAACCAAAAGCTCCCGCAATGGAGCGCCCCCACATCCGACAAGCGATCGATACCGCGCCCGCCGCGACAAGGGCGAGGCCAAGCCGGCTCGCGACGGCGAGGCGGACGCCGAGAAAGACCACGCCAAGCGCCTCCCCAAGCACGACGCCTGACTACCGCGACCTTCGCGATTGGCCGAGACACTTCTCTCTAAAGCGTGGGGGAAACGCTCGGCCACATCATTCAACCCGGATTGTTCGACACGCGCGCTTCCAGCAGACGCTGGGTCCACGAACTCATCGTCCTCTGGAATGTCGCCAGCCTCTGTTCGTAACGTGCTAATATTGAGCCTGCGTGCGCGCGCTTGAGCGTACGGGAGAGGATCATGTCGGCAACTTTAACCGCACTGGGCAGCAGAGAGGCCTACAGGCTGGGAGATTTCAACCTGGTTGGTCGTGGCGAACATGCCACCATACGCTTGGAAGACGGGGAAGTTTCGCGCCAGCATGCAACGATCCGGCGCGACGGCGCGAACTACTGGGTTGTTGATGTCGGCAGTGCCAATGGCAGTTATGTGAATGACGTGGCGCTCACAACCGCGCGTGTGCTGCACACCGGCGATCGCGTCCAGTTCGGCAGATCGATTTTTCTTTTCGACCAGGGCACGACTGCCCCCGATCCAGATTCGCAAGTGGCGAACACAAAAACTCAATGGGGCAACCCGGCAGCCCCCAAGAGCCGGCCGGCCACGCTGTTCGTTGCTGATTTGAAGGAGTTTACCGGAATTAGCGCCAGGCTGTCCCCGGAACAGGTGGCGGCCCTCCTGGCCGAGTGGTATATGGACTGCAATATGATCTTGAAGCACTACGGTGCCTCGATCGACAAATTCATCGGTGATTGTGTATTTGCTTATTGGCACGGGACGGCAGCGGATGTCTGTGTCTCTGCGGTTCAGGCTGCCCAGGCGCTCCGCGCTGCGGAAGACGCGGCTACGTCGCCAACCCGAGTACTGGTCAGGGAACAACAAGACATCGTGCTCGACTGCCGCATTGGCCTTCATGTGGGTGAAGTTGCTATCGGCGCTATGGGCAAAGGCATCAACACCGCGCTGGGCGATGCCGTGAATTTGGCCTTTCGTATTGAGGGATTGACGCGAAAACTGGACAAGCCGCTGTTGGTCAGCGCCCAGTTCGTCGAGCACTGGCCTGAAGGTAGAGAATATTTCAAGTCCTGCGGCTATCACGAGGTCAAAGGGCGCGCCGAGATGATCGAGGTATTCAGCCTAGAATAGGCGCGCCAGCAGGAGCATAGCTTTCTGCTGCCGCTTGCCGCCGGTTCTCGCCGGCTTCAACAGGGCTCGTGGCCGCTGGGCGACGCCAGATCGGCAATCTCTGCCGACACGTCACTCGCAAATTGTAATTGGATTGCGGCAGAAGCCGCTGCCCCGGCGAGCCCCGGCGGCCCGCGCTCTGACCCTGCACTCATCGCGGGTTTCTGCCCTGCAAACGCGAGCCGCCCTGCTCGCGCTCGGAGCAGCGGCGGCACGCTTCTGTTCCGTTGTCGGTCGTGGCCGGGTGTTCGGGTTGTTCGCATGGCGGGGTTCTTGTATCGAATTCGGCCGGGCAACCACCGGACACACGCGAGCTGTGCTTCCTTCCAATTTCTTCAAAGCAATTGTTGTCGGTTTCGCCATGTCGATCTCAGCGCCGGAGTAGCGAGCGAAACGGCGCAACGCCTCCCGGGTTCTTCCGCCCCAGATGCCGTCTGGCTTTCCCGGATTACACCCAACGCGGCCAAGCTCGCGCTGTATCCGCTTCGCCAGCTCGTTCGGTGCATCTTCCTGGCTGGTGTCCGATTGATGATCTGCATTCTCCAACTGTTGAATTTGGAGTCTGGCGAGAGGCACAAACAGGCCGTCCGGGTACAGTTGAAGATAACCCTTTAACGCTCCGCTGCTTTTGGAGCCGCGGATTGAGGTCCACAACTCGATTTCCGTCAGGCTCGCATCTCGGCTGCTGTTGTTGGCTGGCGAGACTGCCGTTGGGCCACGAGGAGGGGCAATGAAAATTTCCCTGCCAGGCAGCGATCCATACGTGAATGGTTCCTGCTTGCCGCCTGGTCGCGGCCAGAACAGTGTCGCGAACCTTGCGGAACACGAATTGGATGTCTACCCCGGGTTCACCCAAATGCGCCAACAGCCCTGCAGTGTAGGGACTGTTCCGTCCCGCTCCATCGAAAGCGGTTGTACCTTCCTTCGCAGCGTACCCGACCAGGGTTCCGGCTGCCGGTTCAATCGCAGCCAGGCCTCTGCCGATGGAACGCGTTGCGTTTGATCGTCGCATGGCCGCGATAAAAGGGTTGTCCCGGCAAGCATCAAGTAGAACCACCCGCACGCCGGAGACACGGGACAACGCGTTCATCACCAGATCCAGCGGGATTGCCTCAAACTCCACGTCGGAATCAGCGCTCAGGCTGACATCTGTAGGAACGAGAAAATTTCTGTTCTCAACCTCAACCCCATGTCCCGCGAAGAAGATTATTGCGAAATCAGCACCTTCCGCCTCGCGACCGAACTCCTGCAGAGCTTTCCTGAACGCGGTATGGTCCAAGTCCATCTTGCGAGATACTTTGAACCTTACCTTTGAGAGCAAGGCCGCCATGTCAGCAGCGTCATTGTTCGGATTGGGAAGTCTAGCGACCCGTTGATAGCTCGAATTGCCGATCACCAGCGCAACACGTTTTTCAGCCCACGCCACCTCCAGCCCGCCGATCAGAGCAATGACAGCAAGCGCGATGTTGAAGAGGCGCATTTTAGCCCCGTGCTCTGCTTCAGCCGCATATTAGCGGCGCCCGACCGAAGCTTGACCAGTCAGGCCCACGCTTGCAAGTAATTATCGGCTGCGGATGGCAGTGGGATGGCCATTCGGCCAAGCAAGCCGAATTTCCAGCATCCTTGCGTGAGCCGACAAATTGTCTGGGACAGGCCAGCTCCTGGCCCAAGCTTTACCGCGCCAGATCCGCCACCACAGCGTCTAGCACGATCATGCCGGCCGGCGTGGCGCGCAGGCGGGCATTACCGATCGGCGCCACCAGCCCCTCGCCCTGCAGCATGGACAGCCGCGCCGTCGACAGGCCGCGGCCGGAAAACGCTTCATAGCGAGAGAGGTCGATGCCCTCGGCCAGCCTCAGCCCCATCAACAGGAACTCGTCGGCCTCTTCCGAGCGCGTCAGGATCTCGCCGCCGGTGACGCCATGGCCCTTGGCCTCGACCAGATTGGCCCAGGTTTCCGGCATTCTTTCGGCGATCGTCACCACGCGACGGCCGTTTTCGACGAAGCGGCCATGCGCGCCGGGACCGACGCCGACATATTCGCCATAGCGCCAATAGGTCAGATTGTGCCGGCTTTCGGCGCCTGATCTGGCGTGGTTCGAAATCTCATAGGCCGGCAGCCCATGCGCAGCGGTGATCTCCTGCGTCAGCGCATAGAGATCGGCGGCATGGTCATTGTCGGGAATAGCGAATTTCCTGGCCGCATGCAGCGCGTGGAACGGCGTGCCTTCCTCGATGGTCAACTGGTAGAGCGACAAATGGTCGGCGGCATGGCCGATCGCCTGCTCGAGCTCCGCCTGCCACGCTTCCGCTGTCTGGCCGGGCCGTGCGTAGATCAGATCGAACGACAGCCGCGGGAAAATCTCACGCGCCAGGCCAATCGCGTGCAGCGCTTCATCGACATTGTGCAGCCGGCCGAGAAAGCGCAGATCCTTGTCGTTCAGCGCCTGCACGCCGAGCGACACCCGGTTGACGCCTGCCTCCCGATAGCCGCGAAAGCGCTCGGCCTCGACCGAAGACGGGTTGGCTTCCAGCGTCACCTCGATGCCGGCAGGCACCGTCCAGTTCTTCGCCACCGCGTCCAGCACCGTCGCGACGGTTTGCGGCTTCATCAGTGATGGCGTGCCGCCGCCGAGAAAAATGCTGGTCACCTCGCGCGGTCCGCTACGGTTGCGCATCGTCGCAAGCTCGGTCTCGAAGGCGCGCGCGAAACGCTCCTGGTCGACCGGCCGGTGGCGGACATGGCTGTTGAAGTCGCAATAGGGGCACTTGGCCGCGCAGAACGGCCAGTGCACGTAGACGCCGAAACCGGGGCTGCGGTCGAGCAGCATGGTCATTTCACCGCCGATCGCGCCAAATCCAGTCTGGCTTGCGCGAATTTCTGGAAGGCGCGAGCCCGATGCGACAATGCCGTCGGCTGGCCGGGCTTCCAGCCATGTTTCTCCTCTGCGGTCATCTCGCCAAAAGTCTTTTGGAAACCGTCCGGCACGAACACCGGGTCGTAGCCGAAGCCGAGTTCGCCGCGCGGCGGCCATATCAGCGTGCCCTCGACCTCACCTCGGAAATATTCGGCCGCGCCGTCGGGAAAGGCCAGGCAGATGACGGCGACGAAACGGCCCTTGCGGTGCGCAGGCGCAACCGCGCCGATTTCCTGCAACGCCACTTCGGCTCGCTGCATCGCCATGCCGAAGTCGCGGCTCCCGTCGGGCGCCTCGGCCCAGTTGGCGGTGTAGACGCCGGGCGCTCCGCCCAGCGCATCGACACACAGGCCGGAATCGTCCGACAATGCCGGCAGGCCTGTCGCCTTGGCGGCGGCAAAGGCCTTGATATAGGCGTTCTCCTCGAAGGTGGTGCCGGTCTCGTCCGGCTCCGGCAGGCCATATTCCTTGGCCGACTTCGCTTCTATGCCGAACGGCGCCATCAGATCGGCGAATTCGCGCAATTTGCCGGCATTGTGGCTGGCGACAACGATCTCATGTCCATCAAGCGAATGCATCAGATGCCCCAGATTCTTGGTTCGGCGAATTCGATCGAATTGCCGGAGGGGTCGCGAATATAGATCGAGCGGCCACCCTGCGGCCATTCGAACTCGCTCTCGATGGCGATTTTCTTGCGCTCAAGATGCGCTCTCCAGCGGACGATCTCGTCCGCGCTCGCCGCAAAGCAGAGATGGCCGTCGCCGACCGTGCCGTGCGGCGGCACTTTCAGCTTGGCATCGGGCGCCGGCGGGATCTTGGTCGCCTCGGCGTTGAAAATGAGCAGCACGCCGTCCCCGCAACGGAAGAAAAGATGCCTGCCGTCGACCTTGCCCAGCAGATCGAGCCCGAGCACATCGGTGTAGAATTCTTCCGCGGCATCGAGGTCGGTCACGTACAGCGCTGATTCGAGGATGGCAGAGGGTGTCACGAGGCACCCCCCTCTGGCCTGCCCTCTTTGCCAAAACTTGGCATCTCCCCCTCAAGGGGGGAGATTGGCAGCTTCAGCGCTTCCGCACATCCCACGCCGCCGACAGTTGGCGAAAGCCGATTGGATACCCGATCTCCCCCCTTGAGGGGGAGATGGCCGGCAGGCCAGAGGGGGGCGGACAAGCTCGGCATTTTCAGGACTACGCTACAGCCATCTGCTGCAGGCTGACCAGTCGCGCAATGCCTTTCTTGGCCAATTCCATCAGCGCCGCAAATTGCTCTTCCGAGAAAGGCTCGCCCTCGGCCGTGCCTTGTATCTCGACGATGCCGCCCTTGCCGGTCATGACGAAATTGGCGTCAGTGCCGGCCGATGAATCCTCGAGATAGTCGAGGTCGATGACCGGCTGGCCGTCGTGGATGCCGCAGGAGATAGCCGCGACATGGTCCTTCAGCACCTTGGCGACGCTGGCCATCTGCCGGGCTTCCATCCAGCGGAGGCAGTCGTAAAGCGCCACCCAGCCGCCGGTGATCGAGGCGGTGCGCGTGCCGCCATCGGCCTGGATCACGTCGCAGTCGACGGTGATCTGCTGCTCACCCAGCGCCTGCAGATCGACCACTGCGCGCAGCGAACGGCCGATCAGCCTCTGGATTTCCAGCGTGCGGCCGCCTTGCTTGCCAGCCGAAGCCTCGCGGCGCATGCGCTCGCCGGTCGAGCGCGGCAGCATGCCGTATTCCGCCGTCACCCAGCCCTTGCCGGAATTGCGCATCCAGCCCGGCACCTTTTCCTCGAGGCTGGCGGTGCACAGCACGTGGGTGTCGCCGAACTTCACCAGGCACGAGCCTTCCGCGTGCTTGGAGACGCCGCGCTCAAAGGAGATGGCGCGCATTTCGTCGAATTGGCGTTTGGAAGGGCGCATTCAGGCTTCTTTCTTGTCGTTTTAGGAGTCGTGGCCGGCTTGTAGCCGCACGCGACGAGAGGCGCAAAGGAAAATGGACCAGTTGCGCGGGCGCGGCCGATGTCTATATCCTTGGGCCGGAGGTATTTGGCTCGAATGACCAAGGCAGTCGATCCCGGTTCCCAGTCGGCGGCAGCGCTCCAATCCCCCGCGCTTCAATCGCCCGCCCTTCAATCGCTCGACATGCGCTCGCGCGACATCTTTCGGCGCATTGTCGATTCCTATCTGAAGGACGGCGAGCCGGTCGGATCGCGCAGCCTGTCGCGTATCCTGCCGTCTTCGCTGTCGCCGGCCACCATCCGCAATGTGATGAGCGATCTCGAGCATCTCGGCCTGATCTACGCACCGCATATCTCGGCCGGCCGATTGCCGACCCAGGCCGGCCTGCGCTTCTTCGTCGATGCCTTCATGGAGCTTGGCGATCTCTCCGACGAGGAGCGCCGCACCATCGAGGCGCAGGTACGCGCCTCCGGCTCTGGTGCGACGCTGGAGCACATGCTCACCGAGGCGAGCCAGATGCTGTCCGGCATGTCGCGCGGCGCCGGCCTCGTGCTTGCCGCCAAGAACGAGGTGGCGCTCAAGCATATCGAATTCATCCAGCTCGAGCCGAACAAGGCGCTGGCCGTGCTGGTGTCGCAGAACGGCGACGTCGAAAACCGCGTGGTCGACCTGCCCGCCGGCATCACCGTCTCGCAACTGCACGAAGCCTCGAATTTCCTCAACGCCCATATCCGCGGTCGCACGCTGGCCGAGGCGCGGGTCGAGATCGCCCGCATCAAGGAAGAAACCAGGGCCGCCCTCGACACGCTGTCGCAGGATTTGGTCGAGAAGGGCCTTGCTGTCTGGGCAGGCGCCGAGAGCGGCTTGCCGGCGCGTCTCATCGTGCGCGGTCGCGCCAATCTGCTGGAAAATGTCACCGCCCAGGCCGACATCGAGCTGCTGCGGCATTTGTTCGAGGATCTGGAGACGCAGGACGGGCTGATCCAGCTTCTCGACCTCGCCGAGGAAGGCTCCGGCGTGCGCATCTTCATCGGCTCGGAGAACAAGCTGTTTTCGCTGTCGGGCTCGTCGCTGGTCGTGGCGCCCTATCGCGACAAGGACGCCCGCGTCATCGGCGCGCTCGGCGTCATCGGCCCGACCCGGCTGAACTACGCACGCATCGTGCCGATGGTCGACTATACCGCGCAGCTTATTTCCCGCATGCTGCGATAATGCAAGTCGCCCAAAAAACCGAAGCGCGTCGCACGGATCCTTCCAACGCGACACGCTTAAGGGAACCTCAAGGAGAAAAAAATGGCGCTGGAATCATTCAAGGCTCAGATCAGCCTGTTGCTCGAGCAGATGATCAACCAGCCCGAGGATCAGCATGAAGTGCAGGAGCAGTTGCGCGAAAAGCTGGGGGAGATGCGCGCCATGGGCCTGCCGCTGCCGGCCGATCTCGTCGCGCTGGAAAAGCGCCTCGACGACGATTTCTACGCCGCCGGGAACTGAGCCCGAAAGGTGCAAGGACGGCTAGCCGACCGGCGAGCATGAGGATCTCGTGAGCGGCTTCGTCGTCTCCGGCGACGCGGTCTGGGGCCGACCGGCAAGTGATGCGCTGCCCCGAGGGCGGCGGCGGTTGCATCTGGCCGTCACCTGCGGGCGAGGATGTATTCAGCATGCGACCACGTCGGATATTTTCAAACGGCAGACTAGCTTGCGCGGCCGAAGGCTTTATCCTGCCTGGTCGAGACTTAGTTGCCTGACTCACTTGATTGCCTGACCCTTGCCCATCTGACCTCTTGGGAGCGAAACCAATGAACAAGCCCGCCACCACCGTGCCTGTGCCCGGCCGCGGCCGCATCTACAATTCGATCACCGAGACGATCGGCGACACGCCGCTGGTGCGGCTCGACAAGTTCGCCGGGGAAAAGGGCGTCGTCGCCAATCTGCTGGCCAAGCTCGAATTCTTCAACCCGATCGGCTCGGTCAAGGATCGCATCGGCGTCTCGATGATCGAGGCGCTGGAGGCATCGGGCAGGATTGCGCCCGGCAGGACCACGCTGATCGAGCCAACCTCGGGCAACACCGGCATCGCGCTCGCCTTCGCCGCCGCCGCCAAGGGCTACAAGCTGATCCTGACCATGCCGGAAACCATGTCGGTCGAACGCCGCAAGATGCTGGCGCTGCTCGGCGCCGAACTGGTGCTGACCGAAGGGCCGAAAGGCATGAAAGGCGCCATCGCCAAGGCCGACGAACTGGCCGCGACGCTGCCCGACGCCATCATTCCGCAGCAGTTCGAGAATCCCGCCAATCCGGAAATTCACCGCCGCACCACTGCCGAGGAAATCTGGAACGACACTCATGGCGAAGTCGACATCTTCGTCGCCGGCATCGGCACCGGCGGCACCATCACCGGCGTCGGCCAGGTGCTGAAGCAGCGCAAGCCCTCCGTGCATGTCGTCGCCGTCGAGCCGGAAGCCTCGCCGGTGCTGTCGGGCGGCCAGCCCGGCCCGCACAAGATCCAGGGCATCGGCGCCGGCTTCGCGCCGAAGATCCTCGACACGACCATTTATGACGAGATCGTCAAGGTCTCCAACGAGGATTCGGTCGCCAATGCGCGGCTCGTCGCCCGCCTCGAAGGCGTGCCGGTCGGCATCTCGTCGGGCGCTGCCCTGCAGGCGGCGATCGTCGTCGGCTCGCGGCCGGAGAACGAGGGCAAGAACCTGGTGGTCGTTATTCCGTCCTTCGCCGAACGCTATCTGTCGACGATCCTGTTCGAAGGGCTGGGGGCTTAGGCATATTTGTGCCGGCCTGCGGTTGCGGTTTCCTGCGCTTCCGTAGCGCCCGCCAATTGTCGAAGCCGGCGCCGCCCCTCACCTGCCTGCCGGCATTCGCACCCCGTAAACGGGGCGAGGGGGCGCTCTCATTGACGGGTTCGCCAATCGCCAGCGTTGCAGAAAAAAGTGCCGACACCGCGACCAGCCTATTTCTCCCCGTTTACGGGGAGAAATGCCCTGCCCGTCCTCCGCAGCTGCTGCGGAGGACGGGCAGGGCAATGAGGGGCGGCACCAGCGGTCGGCCTTAGATCCCAAACATCGGATCATGTCTGACCCCGGCCTTTCCCTGACCTCATTCTTCGGCTGCGAGCCCAGCCCGTCGTGCCTGCAGGAACCGGCGCACGGCCGGGTCGCGTTCGAGGCCGATCGCCCTGTTATAGGCCTCGGTAGCCTCCCGAGTTTTGCCGAGCCTGGCCAGAAGGCCCGCGCGGGCGGCCCAATAAGGCTGATAATCATGCAGCCGTTTGTCGTCGCCAAGCTCATCAAGTGCACTCAATCCCGCCGCGGCGCCGTCGGCCTCGGCAAGGGTCACCGCGCGGTTGATCGAGACCACCGGCGAGCCGGCAATCACCGACAGCGCATCATAGAGCTGTTTGATCGCGGCCCAGTCGGTCCGGCCGGTCAGCCGCCTTGTCGTATGGGCGGATTGCACGGCTGCCTCGAGCTGGTAGCGGCCGACGACGCGCTTGGCCGCGGCGTGCTTCAGCAATGTCTCCGCTTCGTCAATCAACGCGCCGTCCCACAGCCCAAGCTCCTGCTCGGCCAATGGCACATAGTCCCCGGCGGCGTTGCGCCGCGCCGCACGCCGCGCCTCGGCAAACAGCATCAGCGCCAGCAGGCCAAGCGCTTCCGGCTCATCCGGCATCAGCGAGGCTACCAGCCGGCCGAGCCAGATGCCTTCGGTCGCGAGATTGCGGCGGCGGGTTTCGGTGCCGGCCGGGTCGGACCAGCCTTCGGCGAACGCGGCGTAGATCGCTTCCAGCACCGCATCCAGCCGCTCGCCAAGCTCTGCCCGCTCCGGCACGCGGAACGGAATGCCGGTCTCGCGGATGCGGCTTTTGGCGCGCACCAGGCGCTGGCCCATCGTTGCCGGCGATACCAGGAAGGCCGAGGCGATCGTCGCTGCGTCGAAGCCCAGAATGGCCTGCAGGATCAGCGGCGCGCGTACGCCAGCCTCGATCGCCGGATGGGCACAGGCAAACATCAGTCGCAGCCGCTCATCGGGCAGGTCTTCATCGATCATGCGGGCCTCGATCTCCTCGGCGATCAGCCTGAGATGGTCGCGGCTCGCCTCGCTGGTCAGCCGCCGCCGGATCGCGTCGACGCGGCGTCTGCACGCCACCGCCAGCAGCCAGGCTTCTGGCTTCTGCGGCACGCCGGTCTGCGGCCAGCGCTCCAGCGCCGCCACAAAGGCGTCGGCCAGCACGTCCTCGGCGCCGGCCACGTCGCGCGTGCGGGCGGCGAGGAAGGCGATGAGCTTGCCGTAGCTTTGCCGGGCGGCCGCTTCCGCCGCCGCCCGGGCGACCTCCAAGTCATTCGTCATCACATGGTTTGTTCCCAGATCGGCCGCACCTCGACTGTGCCGGTGCTGGCAGCTGGGCATCGCGCCGCCCAGGCAATAGCCGCGTCGGCGTCCTCCGCCTCGATCATGTAGAAACCGGCGAGCTGCTCCTTGGTATCGGCGTAGGGACCGTCGAGCACGTTGGTCTTGCCGTTGGCCATCCGTACCGAGGTCGCGGCTTGGGTCGGCTTCAGCCGGTCACCGGCCAACCAGGAGCCGGACTTCTTCAACGCCTCGGTATAGGCGCCATAGGCTGCGCTGATCTCGTACGTCTTCTCCGTCGGCGCGGCCGCCATCGCGGCTTCGTTCACGTAGATCAAAAGCATGTATCGCATGGTCTTCTCCATTTTCGAAGGCCGCATCGTTGCAAGCCGAACGTATGTCGCGCGGCCTCGCGCGATTTCGACAGGCTCTGCGAAAATCTTTCGGCTCCGATCGCACATCGCGCAAGCGGCTATGCGTTGCGGCATCACTCAGCCGTTCGTCTAATGGATATTATTGCGGGTTGGCATTTCCCGCCCGCTGTCTAAACTCGCCTCGGGTCGCGCGGTGGCAGATATTTCAGGGAGGAGATCACATGCACAATTTCAGGACGAAATTTATTGCTGCCGGCGCGCTGGCGCTGTCGCTGGGTCTTGGCGCGGTGTCGGCCATGGCGCAGGAATTCATCAACGTGCTGACCGGCGGCACCTCGGGCGTCTATTATCCGCTCGGCGTCGCACTGTCGGAAATCTACGGCAAGGGCATTGAGGGCGCCCGCACCCAGGTGCAGGCGACGAAGGCCTCGGTCGAGAACCTCAACCTGTTGCAGCAGGGCAAGGGCGAGATCGCCTTCGCGCTCGGCGATGCCGTCAAACTGGCGGCCGAGGGCAACACCGAAGCCGGCTTCCCGGGCAAGCTCGACAAGCTGCGCGGTGTCGCCGCCATCTATCCCAACTATATCCAGATCGTTGCCAGCAAGGAATCCGGCATCAAGACGCTTGCCGACCTCAAGGGCAAGAGCCTGTCGGTCGGCGCGCCGGCCTCCGGCACCGAGCTCAACGCCCGCGCCATCTTCGCCGCCGCCGGGCTGAAATACGAGGATCTCGGACGGGTCGAGTATCTGCCCTTCGCCGAATCGGTCGAGCTGATCAAGAACCGCCAGCTCGACGCCACGCTGCAATCGGCCGGCCTCGGCGTCGCCTCGATCCGCGACCTCGCCACTTCGGTGCCGATCAACGTCGTCGCCGTACCGGCGCAGGACGTCGCCAAGATCGGCTCGCCCTATCTTTCGGTGACCATTCCCAAGGGCACCTATGAAGGCCAGACCGAGGACGTCGCGACCGCCGCCGTCGGCAATTTCCTCATCACCCACGCCGACGTCTCCGACGAGACCGGCTATCAGATGACCAAGCTGCTGTTCGAAAATCTCGACCAGCTCACTGCTGCCCACGCCGCCGCCAAGGCGATCGACATGGCCAAGGCGCTCGACGGCATGCCGGTGCCGCTGCATCCCGGTGCCGAGCGGTATTACAAGGAAAAGGGATTGGTGAAATAGGGGTGCTCCCTCCCCCTTGAGGGGAGGCTGCCGAGCGAAGCGAGGCGGGTGGGGTCGGTTCAGGCCGCGCACTGCCGCAACGACCCCACCCGTCCATCCGCCTTCGGCGGCTGTCCACCCTCCCCTCAAGGGGGAGGGATTGCGCCCGCCAGGAACCCGCCAATGACCGACGCCCATCCCGAAACGCCGACCGTTCTTTCCCCCACCGCCGAAGCCCCGCTCGAAGGGCTGCCGCCGGGTTTCGGCGACGGCTTCGCCGGCAAGGCCGCCTTTCTCATCGCCATCGCCTTCTCCGTCTTCCAGATCTACATCGCCGCCTATGGCAGCCTGCCGAGCCAGGTGGTGCGCGCCATGCATGTCGGCTTCTTGCTGCTGCTCGGCTTTGGCCTGATCGCCAATCTGCGCGCCACAAGCACACCGGCGAAAGCAGCATTCTGGACGCTCGGCCTGCTCGGCTTTGGCACCGGCCTCTACAATTGGGTGTTCTATGCCGATCTCATCCGGCGCTCCGGCTTCCTCAACACACCGGACCTGATCGTCGGCACGGTGCTGGTTGTGCTGGTCTTCGAGGCCGCGCGGCGGCTGATGGGGCTGCCGCTTTCCCTGATCGCCTTGATCTTTTTCGCCTACGCTTCCTTCGGCAATCACCTGCCGCCGCCCTTCATCCATCGCGGCTATGATTTCGCCCAGCTTATCGACACCTTCGCCTTTGGCACCGAAGGCATATACGGCACGCCGGTCTACGTCTCGGCCGCCTATATCTTCATCTTCGTCGTCTTCGCCGCCTTTCTCGAGCGCGCCGGCATGATCGCGCTGTTCAACGACTTCGCGCTTGGCCTGGTCGGCACATGGCGCGGCGGACCGGCCCAGGTCTGCGTTCTGTCCTCGGCGCTGATGGGCACCATTTCCGGCTCCGGCGTCGCCAATGTGGTGGCCAGCGGCCAGTTCACCATCCCGCTGATGAAGCGCTTCGGCTTCCGTTCGGCTTTCGCCGGTGCGGTCGAGGCGACCTCGTCGATGGGCGGCCAGATCATGCCGCCGGTGATGGGCGCGGTCGCCTTCATCATGGCCGAGACGCTGAACATCCCCTATGCCGAGGTGGTCAAGGCAGCGATCATCCCGGCGCTGCTCTATTTCGGTGCCTGCTTCTGGCAGGTGTACCTGGAAGCCGGCAAGGCCGGCCTGCAGGGCATGGCCAAGGCGGACCTGCCCAATCCGTGGCACGCGGTGAGAAGACATTGGCCGCTGGTGCTGCCGCTGGCCGCGCTCATTTATCTGCTGTTTGCCGGCTATACGCCGATCTTCGCCGGCACCATGGGGCTGGCGCTGACCATCGTGCTCATCCTCGGCACGCCGCTGGCGGCTTTGATCGGGCCGCTTGCCTTCCGCATCGTCTTTTGGCTGGCGCTGGGGCTTGCCGCCGCCTCCTTCATGAGGTTCGGCGTCAACATCCTCAGTTTTGTCATCGCCGGGCTCGTCATCGCCTGCGTCACCTTCAGGGGCGGACGCGAGACGCTGCAGATATGCATAGATTCGCTAGCCGAGGGAGCAAAGAACGCGCTGCCGGTCGGCATCGCCTGCGCCATCGTCGGCGTCGTCATCGGCACCTTGACGCTCACCGGCATCGCCTCCACCTTCATCGGCTGGATCATCTCCATCGGCGAGAACAATCTGTTCCTGTCGCTGGTGCTGACCATGCTCACCTGCCTGGTGCTCGGCATGGGCATACCGACGATCCCCAACTACATCATCACCTCGTCGCTGGCCGGGCCGGCACTGCTGTCACTCGGCGTGCCGCTGGTGGTCAGCCACATGTTCGTCTTCTATTTCGGCATTATGGCCGACCTCACTCCGCCGGTGGCGCTGGCCGCCTTCGCCGCCGCGCCGATGGCCAAGGAGAGCGGCCTCAAGATCGGCATCCAGGCCACCAAACTTGCCGTCGCCGGCTTCGTCGTGCCGTTCATGGCGGTCTACACCCCGGCGCTGATGCTGCAGGACCCCGGTCCGATCGCCGCCCAGTTCGGTTATCCCGTCGAGGTCGCCTATATCGTCGCCAAGGCCTGCATGGGCATTGCCCTGTGGGGCGCAGCCGCCGTCGGGTTCCTGGCCCGGCGCATGGCCTGGTGGGAACGTCTCGTCGCCTTCGCCACAGGCGTGCTGCTGGTTGCCGCACTGCCTGTCACCGACGAAGCCGGGTGGGCACTCTCTGTCGCCTGGATCGGCTGGCACTGCTGGCGGGCGCGGCAGGCCACCGGCACCGCATGAGCCTCTGTATCCTCGCAGCCGGCAAGACGGTGACGCTCACTGTCGCCGCCTTCACGCTCGCCTGGACGCATTCGGTGGAAAAGACGCATTGGCAGGAGGACTGGAAGGTGACGCCTTCCGGCTTGGAGATCGCCGAGGCACGGATCAAGGGCTCGGGCGCCGGCATGGAACCGCCGGAAGGCTCGGTGCTGCGGGACGGTTGGTGGGTCTATAAACCCAAGATGGCGCCGCAGCCGCGCCTTGTGCTCGCGGCCTCCGGCGCGACCGGTGAAGGCTGGACGCTGTGCACGGTTCAGGGCTGCCGCGAACTGGGCAAGGCGGCAGGCGACACGACGGTGCTGGAGCTGTGCGAAGGTTAGTACCAGCCGCGGTAGCGGACGGTCGGCAAGCGGGTGCGGGACCTCGTCCTCCAGGGCGTTGTCGGATGTCGAGTTCCGGGCACAGCCACATAAGCGGACCAAACGCTCCATCGTTAGCCGCCAAAACCGGATTCCGACTGAGCGAGCCGACTTTCTTCCTTGCGGAAGAATGCTTTGAAAAACAGAATGTCGGAAGCCGACCTGATTGCCCGGGCGATCAACGCGGTTGCGAGCACGGCAAAGATCAGGCGAACGAAAAACACACTGGTGAAGTCTGCACCCAGAGCGATGACAACCAGCGTGTCCTCTATGAGACTGTGGGCAAAGCCCATGAACACGCAAGCGAGGAAGATCTGGCGCGGGTCTACGCTGGTCGTGCGCGCCTCGCGGATCAGCAGTCCCGCGCCATAGGAAATTCCAAGAAACAGACCGACCGCAGTGAACGGCACCGCTTGTGACTGGATGCCGGCAAGGCGAAACAGCGGTGAAAGCCCGTTGTTCAGCCAACCCAGGATGCCCGACATCTTGAGTAGCTCGATCAGCCAGCTTAGTGCGAGGAGGATGACGAGCATGGTTGCCAGGGTTTTGAGCATGCCTGGAAAAAAACTGCTCCAATCAGTGCCTTCGACCATTGGTATCCACGCCGGCTTCAGCGGCTCGGATAGCCATCCGGTTACTGCGAATATCTGGTGCAGGAGCATGGCAAGGATCAGTCCGCCGCCAATGCGAAGTGCTGCAGTGACCACGAAGCTTGGCCCAACCTTCTGAATGATGCGTTGTTCAATCGGAATGGCATGCGCAAATAGCAAAAGGGTTGAAAGAACGGTCATGTCGGCAGTGCTCAACGTCGAAACCGGGGCCAGAGTGAACACGGTCACCACCGCGCCCCAAATTCCCACCAGCAATCCCGTTAGCCAGGCAAGAGCGAGCTCGGGCGGCAGTCCAACCAGCGTCATGAGAGGCGCGAAGAACGGAGAGATCGCCCGGATGACACCAAGATCCTGCAGGATCTGTGTGGCTATCGTGACCGGAACGATAATCCGAACCAATTCCCAATAGATTTCAAGCGTTTCCAGCGTCTTTCGATAGAGGGCGGTCTGCACTGCCATGGCGATTGTCTCCGTGATTGACGCCAAATGTCTACCGTGAGACGGTTCGCATTTGTGGTCAAAATTTGCGGACTTGTGCAATAAAATTGCAGACCGGTAGACGACGACGGAGGACCGCAATGGACCGGATCGACAGGAAGCTTCTCAAGCTTTTGCAAGAAGACGCTTCGCGAACCAATGCCGACCTGGCGGCGGAGGTCGGGCTTTCACCCTCCAGCTGCTTGCGCCGCATACGGCGGCTCAAGTCAGTCGGTGTCATCGACCGCGTTGTCGCGCTTCTTGATCCGGCCAAGGCCGGCAGGGGGATGAAGGCTATCGTCACGGTCGAACTGGAGCGCCACGGCGAGCAGCACATGCGCCGCTTCCTCGAGCTTGCCGCCATGGAACCAGTGGTGGTCCAGGCCTACAGCGTGAGCGGCTCGACCGACGCTGTCCTTATGCTGCGTCTGATGGATATGGACGAGTTCGACACATTGTGCGAGCGGCTGTTCCGAGATCGGACGAATGTGGCGCGGTATTACACCATGTTTGTGATTCGAACCGCCAAGGAGACGACCGCAATCCCGCTCTAGCTTTTCGGAGGCAACTCGGCGGAAGGGATCTTGCAGCTACTGGGCGGTCACGCGAGTCCCGGCTGCCTGGTGTCAAACGCCACTTAGCTTGCCGGCGGCGAGATATAAGCCCCAGAATCTCGAAGCCCAGAATCTCGAAGCCCCAGATTCTCAAAATTCTGGAAACTCAGACCCTTGGCGTTGTCGCACGCCGCCTGTCGGCGAGCCCAGGACGTTCCGTGCGATAGGTGGTCGCACGATGATCGGCGGCCGGCCTGCAGATCCGGCTATCGTGACGGCTTTCCATGGTCGTCATCAGTGCGCGCTGATGCCGAGCGTGTGGCCGCGGCGTGCGCAAGCGGGGCCTGGGCCGCGCATGTAATAGCGCTCCGGCCGGTAGGTCGGCGCGACGAATTCGCGGATGGCAGCAGCGTAGCCGATGAGGTGCGTCAAGAAGTTCATTTTCCCTGTCCCTGTCCCGATTTCGGATGTCCCTTCCGAATTGCGTGGGATCATAGCGTCGAGGCGTGAATACTCGGTGAACACGATGTTAATCTTTGGTCAAAAAGGCCTTGGTTCGTGGCTGGAATGCGGCTGATTCGGGGTCTTTCCATGCAGTTCGTCGGCATTCCGGCTAGTGTGACTTTTGCATCACATATGTTTCGTTTGGATGTCGCTCCGACGCGCTTGTGTTTCAACTTTGGCCGGTGCCGCGAAATTTCCGTGTTTGCGCAAATTTCCCTGATTACTCGGGAAAGCCAGGAACCCGTCCGATAGAAGCACGTTGACGCTGAGAGCCGGGACCAACTCCGGCCCAGCGGCTTCCGAGCGGAACCGCCGCCGGAACCCCCAACACAGCAAGAACAATGGAAAGGCAAAGCCATGGGTTTCTTTTCGAAAGACATCAAGACGCTGGACGACCTCTTCGTCCACACGCTGCGCGACATCTATTACGCCGAGAAACAGATCGAGAAGTCGCTGCCGAAGATGATCGACAAGGCGACCGACCCGCAGCTGAAAGCCGGCCTTGAAAAGCATCTCGGCCAGACCAAAGGTCATATCGAGCGCGTCGAGAAGGTGTTCGAACTGCATGGTGTGAAGGCCAAGACGGTCAACTGTCCAGCCATCGACGGCATTCTCGAGGAAGCCGATGAAGTCAGCGGCGACATCGACGACAAGGACGTTCTCGACGCCGCCCTGATCGCATCCGCTCAGGCGGTCGAGCACTACGAGATAACCCGCTACGGCACGTTGATCTCCTGGGCCAAGCAGCTTGGCCGCACCGACTGCGCCAATGTCCTGGCCAACAACATCAAGGAAGAGCAGGCGACCGACCGCAAGCTCACCGAGATTGCGGAAGCCAAGGTCAACCTTCAGGCCGCCGAGTAGAAGCTCGATCGAGGCAACGCCGGACAACCGGCTTTGCCTCACTTTCCGTAGCTGGGCTTCGACCGTACAATGGGCCACGCTCGTTCCAGGGATTGCGCGAGGACAAACCGGCGGAGGAAGTCGTGCAGGAAAAGCCGAAAGCACCCGCTGGCAGGGCCGCCAGCAAGGCAAAGCCTGCCAGCGGCAAGGGCGAGACATCCGCCGCTGTCAAATCCACGGAGGCGGCAGACACCGTCATAAAACTTTCTCACCCGGACAAGCTTCTGTGGCCGCAGGAGAAGATATCGAAGCAGGGCCTGCTCGATCATTACGCTTTGGTCTGGCCGCGCATGCTACAATTCGTCGTCAATCGGCCGCTCAGCCTGGTGCGGGCACCGGACGGCGTCAGTGGCCAACGCTTTTTTCAGAAGCATGCCTCCGCGGGCATGCATGACAAGATCGCCAAGATGAAGGATCCGACCGACGGCGAGGAGATCCTGTTCATCCGCGATTTCGACGGTGTCGCTGCCTTGGTCCAGCTCGGCGTGGTCGAGATCCATATCTGGGGCTGCACCATCGACGAACTGGACAAGCCGGACCAGATCATCTTCGATCTCGATCCCGACGAAGGCGTCGACGTGAAAGCGGTGCGCGCGGCGGCGCTCGAAATTCACGGCCGGCTCGATGCACTGTCATTGCCGAATTTCGTCAAGACCTCGGGCGGCAAGGGCTACCATGTCGTCGTGCCGCTGAAACCGTCGGCGGATTGGGATGAGGTGAAGGACTTCGCCCATGATTTCGCCCGTGCCCTCGAGCAGGCCGCCCCTGATCGGTATACAGCGACGCTGTCGAAGAAGGCGCGCACCGGCAAGATCTTCGTCGACTACCTGCGCAACGGCCGCGGCTCAACCACGGTGGCCCCCTATTCGTCGCGCGCCAAGAAGGGCGCCACGGCATCGATGCCGGCGATTTGGGCCGAGGTCGAGGCCGGGTTGGCGCCGAACGCATTTCCGATCGGCGACAAGACGACGCTGAAACAGTTGGCGAAAGCCGATCCCTGGGCGGATTTTTTCAAGCAGGGCAAGCCGCTCAAGCGCGGCTGACAATCAAGCGAGAAACACCCTCTCGAAGGCCTGCTTGCCCATCGGCGAGAAGATTACCGCGCGGCTGTCCTTCTCGCGCCGCGCCCATTTTTCCAGAAGGATCTTATCGAGGATGGCAGCGCCCAGCGTGCCGGCCAGATGCGAGCGCCGCACGCTCCAGTCGAGGCAAGCCCGGCATACCGGTCGTCGCGCCTTGCTCTCGACATCGATGCCGATCGCGGCAAAATGCGAGGCGGCCGACGGCCCGAGCCGGATCTCCTTATCGTCGCGCAGGAGCACTTGTCGAGCGACTAGACGGTCCAGCATCGCCACGGCCTGCTCGCCGGCGAGATGGTCGTAGCAGACCCGCGCCACGCGCATCGCCGCATCGCGCGGACCCGGCCGCACCCGCTGCGGTCCGACCGCGGCGGCGACGCCGGTGATCGCCTCGATCATGCCAGCCACCTGCGGCCCGGCGAGCCCGTAGTAGCGATGCCGCCCCTGGCTCGCCAGCGTCAGCAGCCCGCCTTCCATCAGTTTCGACAGATGCGAGCTGGCGGTCGGCAGCGACACGCCGGCCTCGAGCGCCAGTTCGCTCGCTGTCAGCGCCGTGCCACCCATCAGTGCGGTCAGCATGTTTGCCCGCGCCGGATCGCCGACCAGGCTGGCGATGCGGGCTATATCTGGTCCTTCACGCATAGTTCGTCCTTCATCGAAGCATGGGCGTCAGATAACCACTATCCTGCGCTGAGATCAAGGAGATGACGATGACCGCAAGAACCGCTTCCCACACCGTGCCTGTCAGCCGCTTCGGCCGGCGGCCGTCTCCGTTCATGATCTTGCGCCGGGCGCATCTGCGGCTGCTGGCGCGGTGGTATGACCGCCATCTGCAACGCCTCGACCTCGCCGAGATTGACGAGCATCTTTTGCGCGATCTTGGCCTGACGCCACAAGACGTTCGCCGCGAATGCGCGAAATCATTCTGGCAAGCGTGATCAGCATGGAAAATTGCCTAGCACATAGAACCACAGAAGGTTTCGACACCGCTCGAACTGTCGCCGCAACAAATCAGATTCAGCAAGGAGACAAATGATGACCATCACCTGCTTCATCCGCTACGAGATCGACCCGTTCGGCAAGGCGGCGTTCGAGGAGTATGCCCGCAACTGGGGCCAGGCGATCCCGCGCTGCGGCGCCGATCTGATCGGCTATTTCGCGCCGCATGAGGGCTCGGCCACGACAGCCTATGCCGCCTATAACATCGACAGCCTGGCGGCTTACGAAGCCTACCGTATCAGGCTCGCCGCCGACCCGGCCGGCAAGGCCAATTACGAGTTCGCCCGGCGTGAAAAATTCATCCTGAAAGAGCATCGGACTTTTTTGAAACTCGCATCCGGGCCGCATGCCTCTCTGGTGAAACTGTGATCGCCGTCATCTTCGAGGTCGAGCCGGCAGCGGGCAAGCGCGACGCTTATCTCGGCCTCGCCGCCGACCTGCGCCCGCTGCTCGACGGCATCGACGGTTTTCTGTCGATCGAGCGCTTCCAGAGCCTTGTCGACCCGAGCCGCATCCTGTCGCTGTCGTTCTGGCGTGACGAGGAAGCGGTGAAAGCCTGGCGCAACACGGAGGAACATAGGCAGGCGCAGAGGGCCGGCCGTGGCGGCATCTTTGCCGACTACCGTCTGCGCATCGCCCACGTCGTGCGCGACTATGGCCTGACCGAACGGGCCGAGGCGCCTGAGGACAGCCGGGCGGCGAACGGGTGAGTGGGGCGGCTCTTCCTTCTCCCCTTGTGGGAGAAGGTGTCGCCGAAGGCGACGGATGAGGGGTGTTCCAGCTTGGCACCGACAGTACTCCGTCCAACACCCCTCTTCCGTCTCGGCGCTGCGCGCCGCCGATCCACCGCCCGGGGCGAGTCACGGGCCTCGCCCGCCCTTCGGCCCCCACAAGGGGAGAAGGCAAGAGGGCTGCTAGGCATTCCCGATCAGCACTCCAGCCGCAAACACCAGCGCGCCGCCCAGCACCACCTGGAAGGTGGCGCGCCAGAACGGCGTCTGCATATAACGGTTCTGCACAAAGGCGATCGCCCACAGTTCGAAGAACACCACCACGACCGCGAGAATTGTCGCGGTCCAGAAGTACGGAATGAGGTAGGGCAAGGCGTGACCGAGGCCACCCAGCGCCGTCATCACGCCTGTGGTGATGCCGCGTTTCACCGGCGAGCCGCGGCCCGACAGCTTGCCGTCGTCGGAGGCGACCTCGGTGAAGCCCATCGAGATGCCGGCGCCGATTGAGGCGGCAAGCCCGACCAGGAAGGTCTGGAACGTGTCGTGCGTGGCGAACGCGGCGGCGAAGATCGGCGCCAGCGTCGACACCGATCCGTCCATCAGCCCGGCCAGTCCCGGCTGCACATAGGTCAGGATGAACTGGCGCTGCTCGGCCGCTGCTTCCTCGGCTTTCACCGCGCCCGACACATGCTTTTGCTCCAGCCGCTGCGCCAGCGTCTCGTGGCCCTGTTCGGCCACCGCCAGATTGTCGAGCAGCTTTCGCGTCGAGGCGTCGCTGGTGCGTTTCGCCGCTTCGACATAGAACAGGTAGGCCTGACGCTCCATAGACTCGGCCTGTTGGCGCACATGTTCGATGCCGAGCGGCCGGACCAGCCAGTCGGGCTTGCGCTCGTAATAGCCCTTTACGTGCTCGCGCCGGATCAGCGGAATGCGCTCGCCAAAACGCTCGCGGTGAAGCTCGATCAGCGAGTCGCGATGGCCATCCTCCTCCTCCGCCATTTCCTCGAACACTTTGGCCGAATGCGGAAACCTATCCGCCAGCCCGTCGGCATAGGCGCGGTAGATACGCCCGTCATCCTCTTCGGAAGAGATGGCGAGCGCCAGGATCTCTTGCTCCGAGAGCGACTCGAAGGGACGGCGACCAAAATCGAAAACACGGGAAAGCATGAGAAATCCGCCCTAGTTTAGAATTATTCTAAACTAGAGTTTGGTGCACCGTTGGTCAATCGCTTGTAGCCGGAGGTTCAAATTTATGGTTGCGGGAATCCTCCGCCAGCGCCCTTCATTATTGGCGAATGTTCACCTATATAGTGGGCTTAAGCCAAGCGAAAGGAACCCGGATGCCGGCAAAACAGCCCACCCATGCATTTGACCCGAAACCCGTTCTCGACCTGATCGCCAGCATCGAGGCCGATCTGCAGCGCCTGAAGGGCCTGGTCGAGCAGCAGGTCGAGAAATTCGACCCGGCCAATCCGCACAACAAGGCCCCCGACGGCAAGCTGACCGAGGAGGGCGTCGAATGCTGCTACCGCCTGTTCGACGAGGGCAAGTCGCGCTATTCGGTTGCCCAGCAGATGAAGATATCCTTCGCCGCCGCCACCCACCGCTTCAACACCTGGCGCAAGATGGGCGGCGCCAAACGGCAACGGACGCTTTTGGGGTGAGGAGCGGTCGGCGAGGAGCGCCACTCTCTGCTCGCAATCCACGAATTGTCTCGGTCACATTTTTCCAGTGGTGCGCGGCCTGGTTTTCCGTGCACCATGGGGCGGTTTCATTCTGCAGGACCTCACCATGACCACCCCTCCCGGCATCGCCGATATCCACCGCGCAGCAACGCGATTGTCCGGCCTGATCGTCGAAACGCCGCTGATCGAATCACCGGAACTGAACAAGCGTTTCGACGCCAGGGTCCTGTTCAAGCCGGAGACGCTGCAGCGCACCGGCTCGTTCAAGTTCCGCGGCGCCTACAACAAACTGTCGTCGCTGAGCGATGAGCAGCGCAGCCGCGGCGTCGTCGCCTTCTCGTCGGGCAACCACGCGCAAGGCGTCGCCGCGTCGGCGGCGATGTTCGGCGTCAAGGCGGTTATCGCCATGCCCACCGATGCGCCGGCAATGAAGGTCGGCAATGTCAGGAAAATGGGCGCCGAAGTGGTTCCGTTCGACCGGTTTCGCGACGATCGCATGGCGGTGGTTCGCCCGTACATGGAACGGGGCATGGTCCTGGTGCCGCCTTTCGACGACCCGGCCATCATCGCCGGCCAGGGAACGATCGGCCTCGAACTGATGGCGCAGGCGAAAGCACTCGGGGTGAGCCTCGACGCGGTCGTCATCCCCTGCGGCGGCGGCGGCCTGAGCAGCGGCATCTCCATCGCGGTCAAGGACGCCTCGCGGGGCACCGCCGTCTGGGCGGTGGAACCCGAGCATTTCGACGACACCTGTCGTTCACTGGCCAGAGGTGCTCGGGTTTCGATCGAACCCGGCCACACTTCGATCTGCGACGCGCTCCTCACCGCCGAGCCGGGCGCGATCACCTTCGAGATCAACCGCAGGAATCTCGCCGGCGGCATTGCCGTGTCCGACAGAGCGGCGGCACAGGCGATGCGCGACGCCATGGCCCATCTCAAGCTGGTGGTCGAGCCCGGCGGCTGCGTCGGGCTGGCCGCGCTGTCATCGGGCGAGATCGAGCTATCAGGCAAATGCGTCGCCGTGGTGCTGTCCGGCGGCAATGTCGATTTCGGCACCTATGCGGAAATCATGGCGGCGGCTTAGGTGGCGACCGAACCGGCACCATTCAAAAAAGGCTGACACGAAATGAAACTGCTCTTCAGCCGCAATCCCAATCCTCGCCTCGCGGTCGCCGTGGCACGTTATCTCGACGCAAAGCTCGACTTTGAGTTCGCATCGCCCTTCGCTCCCGGGCAGGCTGAGCGATATCGCCCGCTGAATCCCAATCTTTCATTGCCGATACTCGTAGGCTCGGGAAACAGCCTCTGGGAGGCTGACGCCATAGCCTGCCGGCTTTCACGCGACGCGCATTCGGATCTCTGGCGCACCGGCGACGACGAACCCGAGATGATCCGATGGCTCAGTTGGGGTAAAGAGAGCTTCGCAAGAGCTTGCGACGTCGTGCATTTCGAACGCGGCACCAAGCAGCGCTATGGGATTGGCCCAATCGATCAGCACCGGGTTGAGGAGGGGCTGAGAGACTTTCGCACGGCCGCTGCAACCCTTGAGGCCGCGCTTTCCGAGCGAGACTGGCTGGTCGAAAACTCGGTCTCCTATGCCGACTTTCGAATGGCGACGTTTCTGCCTTTCAACGATGTCGCCAGATTGCCGCTCGACGATTATCCTTCGGTCAGTCGTTGGTATCGCCAGCTTGAAGAGATCGACGCCTGGCGCGATCCCTTCAAAGGACTGGATGCGCCTGAATTGCCGCCGGTCCCGGATCAGGCCAGACCGGCATAAAATCTCGATCCGAATGGTCATGCATCCAAGGTGACATCTCGGCCATTGCGTGAGCTATTGAGTTGGATCCTAATCCAGCGTCCGGCGGAACCGCACCAGCGCCACGCCGGCAAACAGCGCCACGAACACGACCAGCCAGCCGATTTCGGTCGCGACCGCCGGCAGGTCGGCGCCCTTCAGCATCACCGCGCGGATGATGCGCAGGAAATGCGTCAGCGGCAGGATCTCGCCGAAGATCTGCGCCCAGCCAGGCATGCCGCGATAGGGGAACATGAAGCCCGACAACAGGATCGACGGCAGGAAGAAGAAGAAGGTGAGCTGCAGTGCCTGCATCTGCGTGCGCGCCATCGTCGAGATGGTGTAGCCGAGCAGCACCAGCGCCAGCACGAAGACCAGAACCGCCGCAAGCAGCAGCGACAACGACCCGGTGAAGGGAACCCCAAACAGCAGCTTGGCCGCCGCCAGCACCACCGCCACTTGCACGGCGCCGACCACCAGATAGGGCAGCACCTTGCCGAGCATGATTTCGAGTGGGCTGGACGGCATCGCCAGAAGGTTTTCCATCGTTCCGCGCTCGGTCTCGCGCGTCAGTGCGATCGAGGTCATCATCACCATCGTCATCTGCAGGATGACGCCGAGCAGGCCGGGCACGATGTTGTATTGCGAGATGCCTTCCGGATTGTAGCGTCGGTGCACAACGACTTCGAGCTGGCCTCGGGCAGCTTCGGCGGCCGTCTCCTGCATGCCGCGCGCCCTGAGCAGCGCCTGGTTGGCAACGGTGCCGAGCGTCGAAATGGCCCCGCTGGCGACTGCCGGGTCGGTCGCATCAGCCTCGATCAGGATTTGCGGCTGGTCGCCGCGCTCGACTCGCCGGGCAAAGTCGGCGGGAATGGTGACGACAAAGGCGACGTCGCCACGCGCCATCAGGAATTCCGCCTCGGCGGCATTTTGCGCGACATGGTCGAAGCGGTAGTAGCCGGTGGTCTGCAGCGCCGAAACCATGGCTCGCGTATAGGGATCGCTGCTCATCGCCACCAGGGCGGCCGGCAGGCTCTTTGGATCGTTGTTGATGGCATAGCCAAACAGCACCAGCTGCATTAGCGGCACGCCCAGCATCATGGCGAAGGTGATGCGGTCGCGCCGCATCTGGATGAACTCCTTGATCAGCAGCGCGCCGAGCCTGGCGAAGGAAAAGACGCTGTTTATCCCGTTTTTCATCCCATATTGTCCTTCGAGCCGGACATGAACTGGATGAACACATCCTCCAGGCTGGTCTCGCCCGGCGTCACCGTGACGCCCTTGTGGTCTTTCTCGACATCGGCGAGCGCAGCCTGAAGCGCCGTCTTGTCGGAGCCGACGACGTGCAGCGTCGCGCCAAACGGCGCCACCTGGTCGACACCGGACCGGCCGCTGAGTGCGGCAGCGACCTGGTCGAGGCGCGGACCCTGCACAACGAAGGTCGTCAGCCCGGCATTCCTGACCACCTCGTCGACCGTGCCGGTGGCCAGCATCCTGCCGTAGGAGATGTAGCCGATGCGATGGCAGCGCTCGGCCTCGTCCATATAGTGGGTGGAGACCAGCACGGTCAGCCCGCCGCTGGCCAGCCGATGGATCTCGTCCCAGAATTCACGCCGCGCCTTCGGATCGACGCCCGCCGTCGGCTCGTCGAGCAGCAGCAATCTGGGCTTGTGCATGATGCAGGCGGCCAGCGCCAGCCGCTGCTTCCAGCCACCGGACAGCGTGCCGGCCAACTGGTCCTTGCGCGAGGTGAGGCCAAGATCCTCCAGCGTCCTGGCGACATGCTCGTTGAGCGGCTTCAACCCATAGAGCCGCGCTACGAATTCCAGGTTTTCGGCGATGGTCAAATCCTCGTAGAACGAGAATTTCTGGGTCATATAGCCGACTTCGCGCTTGATCCTCAGACTGTCGGTGCGGATGTCGAAGCCGAGCACCGTGCCTTCGCCCTCATCCGGCGTCAGCAGGCCGCACATGATGCGGATGGTCGTCGTCTTGCCCGAGCCGTTGGGGCCGAGGAAGCCGACGATCTCGCCCTCGGCCACCGTCATCGTCACATGGTCGACGACGGTCTTGTCACCAAAACGCTTGACCAGGCCGTGGACGTCGATGACGTTCATTTGCCGATATCCGCTAGTTCGACATCAACGATCTGCCCCGGTTGCAGCGCGCCGGCGTCGCCCTCCGGCCGCGCCTCGACCAGATAGACCAGCTTCTGCCGGGTCTCGAGCGAGTAGATCACCGGCGGCGTGAATTCCGGGTCCGGCGACACGTAGCTGACGCGAGCCTTCACGTCCGGCCCGCAGCCGTCGCAATGGACGTTGAGCAGCGTGCCGACTTCCACCGACGAGAACGCGCTTTCCGGCACATAGACGCTGAGCTTCACCGCGCCGTCCGGCAGAATCGAAATGACCGGCGCGGTCGGCCCGGCGGTGTCGCCGGGATAGCGGATCACATCGTTGATGCGGCCGGGCGAAGGCGCCGCCAGCACACGCTTCGACAGCCGCCAGCGCGCTTGCTCCAGCGCCGATTGCGCCTGCCTGACCTGATTGTCGGCGGCCTTGATCGTCTCGGGCCGCGCCGGCAGGCCTCCGACAGCGAGATTGGCTTCCGCCTGGCCGAGCTGCGCGTTGGCAGTTTCCAGCGACGCCGAAGCCGTATCATGATCGGCCTGGGTGCCGGTGCCGCGTTTGAACAAATCGCTGGCGCGGGTGTATCTGCGTTTGGCGTCGGCGGCTTGCGCCTTGGCCATGTCGACCTGCGCCTTGAGCACCTCAATCTCTTCCGGCCGCTTGCCGACCTGCAGGTCGGCAAGTTGCGCCTGGGCCTGGGCAAGGGCCGCCTCGGCTTGCGCGACGGCTATTTTTGCGTCGGCGCTTTCCAGCGTCACCACTGGCGTGCCCGGCGCGACGCGATCGCCGCGCTTGACCGAAATCGTCTCGACCTGCGCCACCTCGATCGGCGCGAGCAGCACATAGTCGCCCTCGACATAGCCGACGGCGAGCGGCGCCGCCGGTGCGCAGGTGCTGAAAAGCAGGGCGGCGAGCGGCACAGAGCAGAGGAAACTCATGATCTACGATCCTTCCGGTCGGTTAAGTGACGCCGAGCCAAAATCGCGCCGAGATTATCCGTCACTGCCGCCGCGATCTTGGTGGCCTCGGCGTCGCCGATCGCGCGCCAGCCCATGCGGCGCATCACCGCCTCGCGGCCGATGCGGAAATAGACGACCTGGCCGATCAGCGTGAACACGGTGAGTCGGGTAGCCTCGCTTTCGGCCGCCTCGCCCGTCGCCTGCTCCCAGATCAGGCAGAGCCGGCGATGCGTCGGCTCGAACACGCCGTCATAGATGCGGTCGAGTGCCGCCGTCGGATGCGACAGCTCACGCAGGACAAACTGCACGATCTCGCCGGCCTCCGGCCTTGCCACGATGAAAGCCACCATCCGCTCCAGCGCGGTGAACAGTTGTGCCCGCGCCGCTTCGGGGTCGCCCGTTTCTGGTTCGCCCGTTTCTGGTTCGCTTGAGCCCTGCAGATTGCCGATCGCCTGGCCGGCAATGGTCTGGATCGTGTCGACGATATAGTCGGCCGCAGCGGTGCGAAGCCCTTCCTTGCCGCCGAAATGATAGGCGATCGAGCCGATATTGGCCCTGGCCTCAGCCGCGATCTCGCGCGTCGAGGTGCCGTCAAAACCCTGGCGTCCGAACAGCTTCAGCGCTGCGCGAACAAGTGCCGCGCGCGTCATCTCGGCGGGGGATGCCTCGCGGCGCGGAATTTTGGCGTTTGTGGGTTTGCTCATAACAAACATTTAATCAATCGAATGATTAAAGTCAATACTAGCCTATCTCAACCTTGCCATCTCCAGCCGCACGCGCTTTAGTGCGGAGCCATGGTCAAGGAAATCGAGCGCAAGTTCCTGGTCTCCGGCGATGGCTGGCGGGATCTGGTCGAAGCGGACATCCGCATTCGCCAGTTCTATCTCGTTGCCGCGCCCGACCGCTCGGTCCGCGTGCGTATCAGCGACGGCGCCTCGGCAAAGCTGACGCTCAAATTCGGCAGCAAGGCCCGCGAACGCGACGAATTCGAATATCCGATCCCTCTGGCGGATGCGGAAGAGATGCGGGCCTTCGCCATCGGTTGTGTCATCGAGAAGACACGCCACCATGTTAGGCACCGCGGCCATCTCTATGAAGTCGATGTTTTCGGCGGGATGCTCAGCGGCCTGGTGGTCGCCGAGCTTGAGACGCCGCAGGACGTGCAGGGCGAAATGCTGCCAGATTGGCTCGGCCGCGAAGTCACCGGCGAGCACAGGTTCTACAACGCGTCGCTCGCCCTCGAGGGGATTCCGGAGATCGCCGCATGAGCTATCGCATCGATCCGCGCCTGCCGTTGACTGGCGAGGTCAGGCGTATCCTCGCCGAGGAGATCGGCAAGGCGCTCGTCCATCTGGACGCGGCGCATGACAGGCCGGAGCAGGCGCTGCACAAATGCCGCAGGCGGCTGAAGAAGGTGCGTGCCTTGCTGCGCCTGGTCCGTCCCGGAGACGAAACATTTTGCAGTACCGAGAACCAATGCTACCGAGAGGTGGCTGCCCTGCTTGCCGGCCCGCGCGAGGCGACCGCGCTGGTTGAAACCATCGACCGGCTGGCAAAAAACTTTCCCGAGCAAAGCGCCGGCGGCGGTCTCGATGCCGTTCGCGACACGCTGGTGGCGCGCCAGCACCAATTGCATGGTGGAGTTGGCCTCGGCGCCGCGATAGCTGCCGCGACTGCCGCTTGCGAGGATGGCATCAGCCGCATCGATACTCTGGTCTTGCCCGACCAGCCCGAACAGGCCGCCGACGTGCTTGCCGAAGGCGCCCGCATCACTCTGCGTCGCGCCAGAAAGGCGCTGGACAAGGCGGGCTCCCGCGGTGATGCCGACGATTTCCATGATCTGCGCAAGGCGGCAAAGACTCACGGCATGCATCTGTCGCTGCTTGGAAGGCTGTGGCCGACGCCGATCAAGGCACGGCGCAAGGCGGTCGACGAACTTGGCGAAAAGCTGGGCGAACTGCATGATGTGTTCGTCTTGCGCACGCTTCTCGAGGCCCACGACCGGCCGCTCGGCTCTCCCCAGGAAACGCGACGGCTGAGCAAGCTGTTGAAGCGCTCGGAGAAAAGCCTGAAAAAGACCTGTCTTGCGGCGGCAGCCGATCTGTTCGGCGACAGGCCCAGGCGCTCGACAAAAAAACTCGCGCGCAAGGCGCGCACCGATCTGGCCGCCGCGCCGCACGAAGACGCCAGCGCGCCCGGCGCCGCTGCCTGACGCGGTGCTTGCGTCCGTCCGACATCGCTGACGATGAGGAGAGGGTTAGACCTCTCCCGGCGCGGCATTCTTCAACTGCGCTCGCGCGTCCCTGATCGAGGCGGCGTATGTCACCAGCGGCCGTTTGACGCCGTGGTTGATCAGCATGCGGCGTGTCTGCGGCGAAGCGCCTGATATGATGAAGCGCACGCCGGCGCGCCTCGCCTTGTGGGCAGCGCTCTCGATGACGTTGGCCGCCGTTGAATCGAAGAATGGCACGGCCGAGCAGTCGAGGATGAAGTTCTTGCGCTGGTCGGCGATGCGGTCCAGCACCGTGGCGACGGTCGAGGCGGCGCCGAAGAAGAAGGCGCCGGAAATCCGGTAGACGACGGTGTCGGCATCGCTGGCCTCGCTGGAATCGTATGCGCTGGCGGCGCCGGTTCTGTCGGCGACATCGTCCTGCACCAGTCCCTGATCCGGCTCAACCGCAATGCTCTTGGCCATGCGGTCGATGAACAGGATCGAGCCCAGCGCGAAGCCGACGACGATGCCTTCGGTGAGATCACGGAAGATGACGATCAGGAAAGTCGCCATCAGCACCAGCGCGTCGCCGCGCGAGGCACGCAGCAGCGTGGCAAAGGCCTGCTTCTCGAACATGTTCCAGCACACCACCGCCAGCACGCCGGCAAGGGCTGCAAGCGGGATGTAGCTGGCCAGCGGCGCCGCCACCAGCATCAGGGCAAGCAGGAGGGCCGAGTGGATCATGCCCGAGACCGGTCCATGCGCGCCGGCTCGCACATTGGTCGCGGTGCGGGCTAGGGTGCCGGTGGTGCAGATGCCGCCGAACAGGGCGGACGCGATGTTGGCGAAGCCTTGCGCCACGAGTTCGCAGTTGGAGCGGTGCCGCCTTCCTGTCATGCCGTCGGCGACCACCGCCGACAGCAGCGATTCGATCGCGCCGAGCAGCGCAAAGGCTAGGGCGTCCGGCAGGACGTCGATCATCCTGCCGAAGCTGATCGGCGGAAAGGCCGGCATTTGCAGGCTGCGCGGGATACCGCCGAAGCGCGTGCCGATCGTTTCGGCAGGCAGAGAAAACAGCGCCACGACAAGCGACGCCAGACCGATGGCGATCAGCATGGCGGGCCATTTCGGCCGCCACCGTTTCATCAGGGCAATGGCGACGATGGTCAGCAGAGCGACGAAGGTGGCGGCGAGATTGATCGTGCCGGCCGCCTCGCCGATCGCCATCAGCTTCGGCACCAGCGGTCCAGGTTCTTTGCCGGCGAGTTTTAGCCCGAACAGCTCGACGATCTGGCCGGAGAAGATGATGATGGCGATGCCGGCGGTGAAGCCGACGGTCACCGGATAAGGAATGAATTTGATGTAGGTGCCAAGCCTGAGGTAGCCGATGACGAGCAGCAAGACGCCGGCCATCATCGTCGCCAGCAGCAACCCGTCGACGCCGACCCGTGCCACGGTTGCCGCCATCAGCACGATAAAGGCGCCCGCCGGCCCGCCGATCTGGAAACGGCTGCCGCCCAGAGCCGAGACGAGGAAACCGCCAATGATGGAAGTGTAGAGCCCGCGCTCCGGAGACACGCCCGATGCGATCGCGATCGCCATCGACAGCGGCAGCGCCACGATGGCCACGGTCAGTCCGGCGATGGCATCGGCCTTGAAGTGCTCTGATGTGTAGCCTTCGCGCAGCACCGTCGCCAGCTTCGGCGTGAACAGTTCGGAAAATGTCGGCTGCGCCGGTTGATGAATTGCCCGCTGGGTTCGATGCATGGACTGCCTTCCGCTCCTGATGCATGCCGCCAAAAAGTGCACAGCGGCCACGCATAAAACCAAGCAGGCGGCGGGATCGTCGGCAGGACTGTCGGCGGTCGCCGTCGCGACTCTATTTCGGCTCAGCCTGGCGGGTTCTGCGGCACGACCGGCTTGAGGCGCACCCCCCTGCCGCCGCGCTCGCTGGCCTGGTTCTCGCCGATCAGCTCCACGCCGGCCCGGTCGAGGGCCTGGATGACCTTCATCAGCGTATCGACCACGCCCCTGACCACGCCGTCGCTCGCTTCCATGCGCTGAATGGTTGGAAGCGAAACCCCGGCGCGCTCGGCGAGCGTCTTCTGATCGATGCCGGCCAGAGCCCTTGCGGCGCGCATCTGCGCGGCAGTGATCATCGGCTAAAAACCCCCGTCTGAGTCTGCATTCCATGTATAATACCATCATTGTGATGGATCAAGCATCATCATGCACATGTCAGACATGTGCACACCAGGCCGTTTGCATCTTGGCGAGCCTGCGCGCCCGCTGGGCCAGCACGCCCCAGCCGCCGCAACTTAGAGGAGAATTGGCGCAGCGTCGTTCGGAACGGGCGGTTCAGGCGCCGGCGGTCTGCCCGCGCCATCGCTGGAACGCCCATGCGACCAGCCAGCACAGCATCGCCCAGGCGAAGCCGGCGCACCAGCCGGCCAGCACGTCCGATGGCCAATGAACGCCGAGATAGACGCGGCTGATGCCGACGAGCAGTGCTGTCAGCACGGCAAGTGCCAGCACATAGATCTTGGTCGTTCGCCCAGGCAGGAAACGCGACGCCATGCTGCCCAGCGTCAAATATGTCACCGCCGACAGCATCGCATGGCCGCTTGGAAACGAAAGCGTCGCCACGTCGGCGAGATGCGAGACCAGGTCGGGGCGCGGCCGATCGATTCCTAGCTTCAGCGTGCTCGACAGGGCCTGCCCGCCCGCCACCGCGACGAAGACCAGAAACGCTGCTCCCGGCTTGTGGATCAGCAGCAGATAGACGATCACCGCCACTGTGATCAGCCCGAGCACGATGGCGCTGCCGAGGCTGGTAATGTCGCGCATCGCCCCTTCCAGCCATAGCGGTCCGATCGGATTGTCGGGCTGGCCCGCTTCACGGAAGGCGAGCATAATTTCCGTGTCGAAGGCGTGCGGCGTGGTGTCCCGCGCCACCTCCATCAGTTCCTCGAACCCCCACAGCCCGCCAGCGATGACCAGTCCGGCCAAAAGCACCGGGAATTCGATCCAGTTGAGCAGCTTGTTTGCGGTATTCTTCATCGGGCCAATCGTCTTACAGCGCCGCGCGTCCTTTTGGACGCGCAAAGGACGCTGTAGCACTTTGATTTGGCGCATGATCCTTTCCGAAATCGTTTCCGATTTTCGGGGTCATGCGCAACTACAGTTTTTGCAGATAGGGTCCGAGCGTGATCAGCGCCACCGCTGCGACGGCGAGCACGATGCCGGTCGCCTGCAACGAATTGACGCGCTCGCCGAAGAACACCAGTGCCACCACGTTCACCGACACCAGCTGGATCACCGCCGACAGGCTGAACGACACCGACATGCCGAATTCACGGATCAGCCTCAGCATGATCAGATTGCCCGCTGAATAGAGCGCCAGAGTCAGAACGATCTTGCCGAGGCTCGGCGCCAGCCCCCATTGCTTGGCCGCCGTCGCCGCCAGCAGGAAGATCACTGTCGAAATGCCGAGCTGCCCCAGTCCCCAGAAACTCACTTTTTTGTTCCTCCCGACGCCGTGCTTGCGCGCCTGCCGCAGATCTTGTTTCGGAAGCGTCGGTCGCGGTCAAGCGGCCTGATCAAAGACATGAAATCGGGCTGGAAATTGGTCGGCAACGTCATCAAACTGTGATCTGCTGGCGATACGCGGTCAGTCAAGCAACACGCTCCAGCCATCCCAAAGAGCCAGAGGCACGCCCCCATGACTGAACATCGCCCCGACGCCCATTTCCGCACCAGCCTGCTCGAGGAAAACGATGGGCCAGGAACCAATCCCACTGACAACCAGACGATGGGCGAAATCATCGCCGCGCGATTCTCGCGCCGTGGCTTTCTGCAGGGATCGCTCGCGGCAACCGCCATCGCCGCCACCGTCAGCCCGCTCGCGCTGATCCTCGCCGACGATGCCCGCGCCGGCGGCGGCTCGGTCTTCAGTTTCGACGAGGTCGAGGCAGGCGTCGACGACAAGCACCATGTCGCTGCCGGCTACGACGCCGACGTGCTGTTGCGCTGGGGCGATCCGCTGTTTGCCGATTCGCCGGAATTTGATCCGACAAAACAGTCGGCGCAGGCCCAGGAAAGACAGTTTGGCTACAACAACGACTATGTCGGCTATCTCCCGATAGACGGCTCGGCCGAGCACGGCCTGCTGGTGGTCAACCACGAGTACACCAATCCGCATCTGATGTTCCCGGGCCTTGTCAGCATCGTCGATGGCGAGGCCAAGCAGGCCCCACTGAGCAAGGAACAGGTCGATATCGAGATAGCCGCGCATGGCGGCACCATCGTCGAAATCCGCAAGGCATCAGGCAAATGGCAGGTGGTGCGCGACGGCAAGCTCAACCGCCGCATCACCGCCAACACCGAGATGGCACTGTCCGGCCCCGTCGCCGGCCACGACCGCGTCAAGACCAGTGCCGATCCGACCGGCACGAAGGTCATCGGCACTGTCAACAATTGTGCCGGCGGCGTCACGCCCTGGGGCACCTACGTCATGGCCGAGGAAAACATACACGGCTATTTCTCGGGCGAGCTGCCGGAAGGCCACAAGGAAGCCACCAACTACAAGCGCCTGGGTATTCCCGAAGGCGCCTATGAATGGGCTGCGCATTACGATCGCTTCGACATCGGCAAGGAGCCGAACGAGCCGAATCGCTTCGGCTGGATTGTTGAGGTCGACGTCAACGATCCGACCTCGGTGCCGAGGAAGCGCACTGCCATGGGCCGCTTCAAGCATGAGGGCGCTGAATCGATCGTCGCCAAGGATGGCCGTGTCGTTTTCTATCTCGGCGACGACGAACGCTTCGACTATGTCTATAAATTCGTCACGGCCGGCAAGTTCAACGCCGAGGACCGCGCCGCCAACATGGATCTCCTCGACGACGGCACGCTCTACGTCGCCAAATTCGCCGAGGACGGGTCGATCGAATGGCTGCCCATCGTCTTCGGCCAGGGCCCGCTGACGGCGGAGAACGGCTTTGCCAGCCAGGCCGACGTGCTGATCGAGACGCGCCGTGCCGCCGATCTGCTCGGTGCCACCAAGATGGATCGCCCCGAGGACATCCAGCCCAATCCGACGACTGGCAAGGTCTACGTCATGCTGACCAACAATTCGAAGCGCAAGACGGACCAGGTCGACGCCGCCAATCCGCGCGCCGAAAACGCCTTCGGCCATATCATCGAGATCGTCGAGGACGGTGGCGATTTCACTGCCGCCAAGGGCAAGTGGGAAGTGCTGTTGAAATGCGGCGATCCCTCAGTGGCCGAAGTTGGCGCCACCTTCTCGACCGCAACCACCGCCAATGGCTGGTTCGGCATGCCGGATAATTGCGCCATCGATTCGGCCGGCCGGCTTTGGGTCTCGACCGATGGCCAGGGCCCGAAGGCGACCGGCCGCACCGATGGCCTGTGGGCGGTCGACACCGAAGGCGAGGCGCGGGCGACCTCGAAACTGTTCTTCCGCGTGCCGATCGGCGCCGAAATGTGCGGCCCGCTATTCACGCCCGACGACCAGACCGCCTTCGTCGCGGTTCAGCATCCGGCCGATGGCGGCGAAGACTGGGAGGCTTTTGGCCGTCCCTCTTACTACGAGGACCCGTCGACCCGCTGGCCTGACTTCAAGCCCGATATGCCGGTGCGGCCGTCGGTCGTCGCCATCACCAAACAGGGCGGTGGCAAGATCGCGGTCTGAATCGCCGCAAGGCGCTAGCAGCGCCAAGGAAGGATTTCGTCGATACGAAATCCTTCCTTTTCCTGATGCGCGGGAATGCGCCTGATGGGCTCATTCGGCGCGCTGAACCACGGCCACGTTCATCATGCTTCTCAACCTGAAGCCAATGGACTCGTATAATCCTATGGCCGTGGTGTTGCTGGCATAGGCGTGGAGATAGGGAACTTCGCCGCGCGCCGCTATCCGGTTTGCCACGAACAGCGACAGCAGCCTGCCCAGGCCACCGCCTCGAAATTCCGGATGTGAGCACACCCCGCTAAGTTCGGTATAGCCGGGTTGCTTCATGCGTTCGCCGGCCATCGCCGCAAGTCGGCCCTCGATCTTCACACCCCAAAAATCGCCGAGGCTCAAGGCTTCGAGCGTGAATGGGCCGGGCTTGGTCACCAATGCCAAGGCGAGCATCTCAGCTGCATCGTCCCGCGTCAGACGTTGCACGCGCTCGTCGGAGACCATCTGCAATGGCCGCTCGGCAATCATCTGAACCCCGGGCGCGGTCGAAGTCGCCGAAAGTTCCGCGGGCAGAGCAATGGCGTCCACCTGAAGCAGGATCGCACTCTCGCCTGGGGAGACAAGTTTTCCGAGCGCCTGCAGGCTTTCCGCATCGTCCGCGGCACTGGCAGCGAACGGAGCTATCGAGGGCCGATACCGCATGGCGAGGTCGTCACCTTGCGCGAAGGCGTGGTGTCGCGTCCGAAGCGCGCTCCACACGGGACGGTCAAGCAGGTGTTTCATTGCGCGGCACCTTCCGGCTTCTTTACACGACGGTCGAGAGGCGCCGCGGCGAGGCCGTCCTCGATGGCGGCCAGCTGATCAAGAAGCGGCCCAGAAAGATCCGCGCACAGATCCGCGACGGCATTCTCGATGCGCGGCCAGACGTCGTGCTTTGCAATATCGGCCAGCCGCTGGCCGTGCAGGGTAAGGCAGACAATCCTGCGCCGCTGGTCATCATCCGATGGACTGACCTCGACCAGTCCCAATTCGGCCAGAAGCGACACGCTCCGCGTTACACCTGGCTGCGCGACCCCGAGGGATTGCGCCAGTTCCCCGACTGGCAGCGGGCCCAGCCTGTCGAGCGCAGCCAGCAGCGGGTATTGGCTCGACTGAACCGGCACATCGAGGCAGTCGAGCAGGCGCTGCGTATCCGCCTGCAATTGCTCGCCAATACGCTTCAGCCTGCTGCCCAGGCACAGGAAGCCAAGGGACCTTATGACGTCTTCCATAATCAACCTGCCAGGCAATTGATAACATGATATATAACATTATATGGAAATCAAGCGCCGCCATCGCACGGCCGCTTTCAAGCGTCGTCACCAGATTTGGTCGTCTTGGGTCGGGAACATCGCTCGGATGCTGGCGCTGCGTCGCCTGGGCAGGCCGTTCAGTCAGTTCCGCAGCCGGTAGCCGGTCCTGAAAATCCACGCGACGATCGCTATGCAGATAAGCAGGAAAACCACGGTCATGCCGAGGCTGATGCCGATCGAGACGTCGGACTTGCCGTAGAAACTCCAGCGAAAGCCGCTGACCAGATAAAGGACAGGGTTGAACAGCGTCACCGTGCGCCAGGTGCCGGGCAGCATGTCGATCGAATAGAAGCTGCCGCCAAGGAAGGTAAGCGGCGTGATGATCAGCAGCGGCACCAGCTGCAGCTGCTCGAAGCTCTTCGCCCAGATGCCGATGATGAACCCGAACAGGCTGAAGGTCACCGACGTCAGCACCAGGAAGGAGAGCATCCAGAACGGATGCTCGATGGTCAGCGGCACGAACAGCGACGCGGTCCCCAGGATGATCAGGCCGAGTATGATCGACTTGGTCGCCGCACCCCCGACATAAGCGATGATGATCTCCAGATAGGACACCGGCGCCGACAGCAGCTCGTAGATCGAGCCGACGAATTTCGGGAAATAGATGGCGAAGGAGGCGTTGGAGATCGACTGCGTCAGCAGCGACAGCATGATCAGCCCCGGCACGATAAAGGCGCCGTAGCTGATGCCGTCGATCTCGGTGATGCGCGAGCCGATGGCCGAGCCGAAGACGACGAAATAGAGCGATGTCGAGATGACCGGCGAGACAATGCTCTGCAGCACGGTCCGAAAGGCGCGCGCCATTTCCATTTTGTAGATCGCCCAGACGGCTCGCAGGTTCATGCGCCCTTCCTCACCAGGTTGACGAAGATCTCCTCGAGCGAGCTGTTTTGCGTGTCGATATCGCGGAACTGGATGCCGGCCGTCTCAAGGTCGCGCAGCAGCGAGGCGACGCCCGGCCGCTCGCTCTGGTTGTCATAGGTGTAAGTCAGTCGATCACCGTCCGGCGAAAGCTCCAAAGCGTAGCGCGACAATTTCTCGGGTATGGTGGCGAGCGGACTGCGCAATTCCAGCAAAAGCCGCTTGCGGCCGAGCGTGCGCATCAGTTGCACCTTGTCCTCAACCAGCACGATCTCACCGCGATTGATGACGCCGACGCGGTCGGCCATCGCCTCGGCCTCCTCGATATAGTGCGTGGTCAGGATGATGGTGACGCCATCCTCGCGCAGCCGGCGCACCATCGCCCACATGTCCTGACGCAGCTCGACGTCGACGCCGGCTGTCGGCTCGTCGAGGAACAGCACCCTCGGTTCGTGCGACAGCGCCTTGGCGATCATCAGCCGCCGCTTCATGCCGCCGGACAGGGTGATCGCCTTGGCGTCCTTCTTGTCCCACAACGACAGGTCGCGCAGCACTTTCTCGACGAAGCCGTGGTTGGCCGGCTTGCCGAACAGGCCGCGGCTGTAGTTGACCGTCGCCCACACGCTCTCGAACGCGTCGATGGTCAGTTCCTGCGGCACCAGCCCGATGAGGCTGCGTGCGGCGCGATAATCCCGGCTGATGTCGTGGCCGTCGACGCTGACCGTGCCCGACGAGCGGTTGACGATACCGCAGACGATCGAGATCAGCGTCGTCTTGCCGGCGCCGTTCGGCCCGAGCAGCGCAAAAATCTCGCCGCGCTCGATATCGAGGTTGATCTCCTTCAGCGCTTTGAAACCGGTGGCGTAGGTCTTGGTGACCCCGGAAATGGAAATGATCGATGGCATGGTTGAAAAACGGCTGCTTGAAAGGAGGTCTGTTGATTTTAGTCCGCTGAATGTCGGTGCGCGCGGCCGGAAGTCAATGGCACTCCTGACATTCTGGACATCGGCGCATCCACCGCTGCCGCAGTCCTGCGGCGTTCCGCCTCGCGTGACGCCACGCCGCTTTGACCGCCTGGCGCATCCGGCCTATCTTCCCTGACATAGCAGCAGCCGGAGCCCGCCATGGACCCGCTCATCCTTTCGCGCATCCAGTTCGGCGCCAACATCTCGTTCCATATCCTGTTTCCGGCTATCACCATCGCGCTTGGCTGGATGCTGCTGTTCTTCAAGCTTCGCTACAACGCCACCGGCGATACCGCCTGGATGCGCGCCTATTTCACCTGGGTGAAGGTGTTCGCGCTGTCCTTTGCCATGGGCGTGGTTTCGGGCGTCACCATGAGCTTCCAGTTCGGCACCAACTGGCCGGGCTACATGGAAATCGTCGGCAACATCGCCGGCCCGCTGCTCGCCTATGAGATACTCACCGCCTTCTTCCTCGAGGCGGCGTTCCTCGGCATCATGCTGTTCGGCTTCCGCCGCGTCTCCAACCGCATCCACACGCTGGCAACCGTGCTGGTGGCCGGCGGCACCACCCTGTCCGCCTTCTGGATCATCGCGCTCAATTCATGGATGCAGACGCCGGTCGGCTTCGAGATGCGCGACGGCGTAGCCCACGCTACCGACTGGTGGGCGATCGTCTTTAACCCGTCCATGCCCTACCGGCTCGTCCACATGCTGCTTGCCTCCGGCCTGACGGTTTCGTTCCTGATCGCCGGCCTGTCGGCGCTGCGCTATCTCTATGGCGACCGTTCGGAATCGATGTGGAAAGCCTTGCGCACCGGTGTCTTCACCGCGGCGATCCTGATCCCCATCCAGATCTTCGCCGGCGACCAGCATGGCCTCAACACGCTCGAGCATCAGCCGCAGAAGATCGCCGCCATGGAAGCCAACTGGAACACCGGCCCCAACGTGCCGCTGGTCCTTTTCGCGCTTCCCGACGAGGCGGCAAGGGAGAACAAATACGAGATCACCATCCCCGATGGCGCCAGCCTCATCCTCAGGCACAGCGCCAGCGGCGTCGTGCCGGGGCTGAACGACTATGCCGGCAACCACCCGCCGGTGTTCCCGGTGTTCTGGGCTTTTCGCATCATGGTCGGCACCGGCGTCCTGATGCTCGTCGTCTCCTGGTCGGCCGCCTTTTTCCTCAAGCGCCGGCATAGCCTGCCGAGACCGCTGGCGCTGGTGATGGTGCCGATGGCGCTGTCCGGCTGGCTGGCGACGCTGGCTGGCTGGTACACCACCGAGATCGGCCGCCAACCGTGGCTGGTCACCGGCCTGCTGAAAACTGTCGATGCCGTCGGCCCGGTCGCCGGCAGCCAGGTCGCGCTGTCGCTCGCGGTTTATCTCATCCTCTATGCGCTGCTTCTGATCGCCTATCTCGGCGTGCTGGTCTATCTGGCGCTGAAGGCGGCGAAGGACGGCGATGCCTCGCCGCTGCCGGGCGTTCTCGACGCGCCGCTGTCGCAGCCGGCGGCGAAATAGGAGAACGGCGATGATCCTCGACTGGCCGACATTGCTCCCCCTCATCTTCGCCGGCCTGATGGGCCTTGCCATCCTGATCTACGTCATCCTCGACGGCTTTGATCTCGGTATCGGCATCCTGTTCGCAGCCGCCGGAGACGCCGAGCAGGACACGATGATCGCCGCAATAGGCCCGTTCTGGGACGCCAACGAGACCTGGCTGGTGCTGGCCGTCGGCCTGCTGCTGGTCGCCTTCCCGCTGGCGCACGGCACCATCCTCACCGCGCTCTACATTCCGGTCTTCCTGCTCCTTGTCGGCCTGATCCTGCGCGGCGTTGCCTTCGATTTCCGGGCCAAGGTGCCGGCCGGTCACAAGCATCGCTGGAACCGCATCTTCTTCCTGGGCTCGGTCATCGCTTCGCTGGCGCAGGGCTACATGCTGGGGATCTATGTGCTGGGCCTTGATGTCGGCCCCGGCGGCATGGCCTTCGGCGGGCTGGTGGCGCTCTGCCTTGCCGCCGCCTATGCGGCGATGGGCGCGGCCTGGGTCATCTACAAGACGGAAGGCGAATTGCAGAAGAAGGCGGTACTATGGCTGCGCCGGGCGCTGGTGCTGACCGCGCTCGGCATGGTCGCCGTGTCGCTGGCCACGCCGCTCGCCAGTCCGCGCATCTTCGACAAATGGTTCGTCTGGCCGGCCATGCTCTATTTGTCGCCGCTGCCGGTCCTGTCGGCGGTGCTGTTCGCATGGCTGTGGCGGCAGACCTTCCATCTGCCCAGGGCCGGCGACCGCCATGCGCTGACGCCGTTCCTGACGCTGGCCGCCATCTTCACGCTGGGCTTTGCCGGCCTCGCCTGGTCGTTCTATCCCTTCGTCGTGCCCGACAGGCTGACCATCTGGCAGGCGGCGTCCGCGCCGGAAAGCCTCGCCATCATCCTGGCCGGCACGGTGGTGGTGCTGCCGATCATCATTTTCTATTCGTTTTATGCCTACCGCGTCTTCGGCGGCAAGGCGACGGATCTGACCTACGACTGACTGGCAAACCGCCGAACTGCACAATATTTAGGCAGTCGATTGCTCGGGCGGCAGCGGCTCGTGAAGACTGCCTTGCCAATCCCACCTTGCCAATCCCGCCGGGAAAGTCCGATTCGCAGCGATTTCGATGGTTTGGCATGTCTGTTGCTTTGCCCTGGCGACCAATTGGTTTTGTCCAGTCAAAGGGAAAGATAATGAACCGTCGCAATGTCTGCATGCTGGCCTTCGCCGCCGCCGTTGGAATGGCCATGGCTTCGTCTCCGCAGGCGCGGGCCGACGCCTTGAGCGACATCGCGGCGCGCGGCACCGTCCGCATCGCCGTTCCACAGGATTTCCCGCCCTTCGGCAGTGTCGGCGCCGACATGACGCCGCAAGGCTACGACGTCGACATCGCCAATCTGATTGGCGAAAAGCTCGGCGCCAAGGTCGAGATCGTCCCGGTCACCAGCGCCAACCGCATTCCCTATCTCCAGACCAACAAAGTCGACCTGGTCATTTCCAGCCTCGGCAAGAATCCCGATCGCGAGAAGGTCATCGACTTTTCCGAAGCCTATGCTCCGTTCTACAACGGCGTGTTCGCTCCGGCAGACGTCGCCGTCGCAAAAGCGGAGGACCTCGCCGGCAAGACCGTTGGCGTCACCCGCGGCGCGATCGAAGATCTCGAACTGACCAAGGTTGTGCCCGCGAGCGTCGAGATCAAGCGCTACGAGGACAATAACGGCACTATTTCGGCTTTCCTTTCGGGCCAGGTCGAGGTGATCGCGACCGGGAATGTCGTCGCCGCCGCCATCCTCGAAAAGAACCCGCCCAAGCGGCCAGAGCTCAAGTTCCTGATCAAGAACTCGCCTTGCTACATCGGCATGAACAAGGAGCAGCCGGCGTTGATGGCCAAGATCAACGGGATCATCGCCGCCGCCAGGTCCGATGGCGCCCTCAACGCGATTTCGCAAAAATGGCTGAAGGTGGACCTGCCGGCTGAGCTGTGATCGCCGCCCGCCGCGTGTGGGAGGTCGGATAGCAAGCCATGACCTATCAGTTCGATTTCAGCTGGCTGATCGGATCTCTGCCGGTGCTGCTCAAGGGCATCCGGATCACCGTGCAGCTTATCCTGATCGGCGCGGTGTTCGGCGTGGCATTGGGCATTGCCTGCGCCTGGGTGCGGGCGCTGGGGCCGAAATGGCTAAAACCCGTCGTTGCGACCTATGTCGAGCTGATCCGCAACACGCCCTTCCTCATCCAGTTGTTCTTCATCTTCTTCGGCCTGCCGTCGCTTGGCATCAGGATGTCGGAACTGACCGCCGCCAACCTCGCCATGATCGTCAACCTCGGCGCTTACAGCTGCGAGATCATCCGCGCCGGCATCCAGGCCACGCCGCGCGGCCAGTTCGAGGCCGGCGCCAGCCTCGCCATGACCCCGTTCCAGACCTTCTGGCACGTGGTTCTGGTCCCGGCGCTGCAGCGCATCTGGCCTGCGCTGTCGTCGCAGATCGTCATCGTCATGCTGGGTTCGGCCGTCGTTTCGCAGATTGCCGCTGAGGACCTGACCTTCGCCGCCAATTTTATCCAGTCGCGCAATTTCAGGGCCTTCGAAACCTACATCGTCTCCACCTTGATCTACCTGGCGCTCGCCATCCTGCTGCGCCAGCTGCTGGCCGGCCTGGGCGGGATGCTGTTCCCGAAGAAGGCGTCGCGATGAGACAGGCGCCATGACCGAGTTCAGCTTCTGGGACATCCTGCGCAACCTGCTTCTGGCCGCCCGCTGGACCGTTGTCCTCTCGCTGGTCTCCTTCATCGGTGGCGGCATCGTCGGTGCGGCCCTGCTTTTCCTGCGCATCGGCGGTCGGCGTGGGATGCAGTTTCTGTCACGCGGCTACATCCAGCTGTTTCAGGGCACGCCGCTCCTGATGCAGCTCTTTCTGGCTTTCTTCGGTCTTGGCCTGTTCGGCATCGACGTTCCCGCCTGGCTTGCCGCCTGTGTCGCGCTCATCCTGTGGACCGCAGCCTTCCTCGCCGAAATCTGGCGCGGCTGCGTCGAGAGCATTGCTAAGGGTCAATGGGAGGCGTCAGCCAGCCTCGGCATGGGTTATCTCCAGCAGATGCGCTACGTCATCCTGCCGCAGGCACTGAAAGTGGCGGTGCCGCCGACCGTCGGCTTCTCGGTGCAGGTGGTGAAGGGCACCGCGCTCACCTCGATCATCGGCTTCGTCGAACTGTCGAAGGCCGGTTCGATCGTCACCAACGCGACGTTCCAGCCGTTCACCGTCTATGGCCTGGTCGCGCTCATCTACTTTGCTTTTTGCTGGCCGCTGTCGAAATCCAGCCAGCTCCTGGAAAGGAAGCTCAATGTCGCTCATCGCAATCACTGAGGTGAAGAAGCGCTTCGGCGACAACGAGGTGCTGAAGGGGATTTCCATCGACGTCGCGCCGGGCGAGGTCGTCGCCATCATCGGCAAGAGCGGTTCGGGCAAGTCGACGCTGCTGCGCTGCATCAACGGGCTCGAGACCATCGATGAAGGCTCGATCGTCGTCGCCGGCGCCCAGTTCCTGCCCGACGAGGTGCATCTTAAGGCGCTGCGCCTGAAGGTCGGCATGATTTTTCAGCAATTCAACCTGTTCCCGCATCTCACCGCCGGTGGCAATGTCATGCTGTCGCAGATGGTGGTGAAGAAGACGCCGAAGAAGGACGCCGAGGCGGTCGCGCGAAAAATGCTCGACCGCGTCGGTCTCGCCCATAAGTTCGACGCCTTGCCGGATGAACTGTCCGGCGGCCAGCAGCAGCGCGTGGCCATCGCCCGGGCGCTCGCCATGCAGCCGATGGCGCTGCTATGCGACGAGATCACCTCGGCGCTCGACCCCGAACTCGTCGCCGAAGTGCTGGCCGTCGTCAAGGAATTGGCCGCGGAAGGCATGACGCTGGTGATGGTCACCCACGAGATGCGCTTCGCCCGCGACGTCTGCTCGCGGGTCGTCTTCATGCATCAGGGCCGCGTCCATGAGATCGGCGCCCCCGAGGACGTTTTTTCCAATCCTAGGACGCCGGAGCTCCGGCAGTTTCTGGGCGTGCAATAAGCTGTGTTGATATTCAGCCGGCCTGCAACCGGCGCTACTCGCGTACCCGAAAGTACGCTCCGTTCCGGTTCTCGGAATCCACCATTTTCGGCGCGGCCTGACCTGGTACCTCACCACACCTGACGCCGACATGCGTCCATTAGGACGCACCAGGTACACACTGGCAAAAGATCAGCTCTTGTTGCCGGCCAGCACCAGCACCGGCTTGTCGCTGTAGAGGTCTGGAAACAGCGTCTTCAAATTCTCGACCTTGGGCAGGTCGTTGTAGACGATGTAGGGATAGGTCGGGTTCAGCGTCAAAAAGTCCTGGTGGTAGTCCTCGGCCGGATAGAATTTTTTCCCCGTCTCCAGCGTGGTCACGATCGGCTCCGGAAACACCTTGGCCTTGTCGAGCTGGGCGATATAGCTCTCGGCGATCTTCTTCTGCGCGTCGCTTTCGGCAAAGATCGTCGAACGGTATTGCGGGCCGCGGTCCGGACCCTGGTAGTTCAGCTGCGTCGGGTTGTGCGCGACCGAGAAATACACCTGCAGCAACTGGCCGTAAGTGACTTTGGACGGCTCGTAGATGATCTCGACGGCCTCGGCATGCCCGGTCCGGCCGGTGCCGACCGTCTCGTAGACGGCGGTGTCCTTGTCGCCGCCGGCATAGCCGGAGACGGCGCTGGTCACGCCCTTGACGTGCTGGAACACGCCTTGCACGCCCCAGAAGCAGCCGCCGGCGAAGATCGCCCTGGCGGTGCCGGCGGCGGGTTTTTCGTCCATCGCCGGTGGCGGGATCACCACCGCCGCCTCGGCCGAGATCGCCGGCGTCTGCCACAAGGCGGCGCCAGCCGCCGCGAGCATCAGCGCCGCAAGCGCGCCCCTGGCGACGTTCATCAATCGTTTCGCGGCGGTTTTTTCAATGCCGGTCATCTCTGATCTCCCTGCATGAGTTTAAGACTATACGACAGATAGGTCCGTCGCGGTCTCACATTGCCGTGCGGCGCGTGCACCGGCCGCGCCCGGTTCCGGACGCGGCCTACTTGGCCGTCCGCATCGCGTCGCAGGTCTTGGTCGCCTCGTCCTTCTTCATCGCGTCGGTTTCCATGGCAGCCTTGTCCATGCAGTCCTTCATCTCTTCGGCCGCCATCGGATCCGCGGGCTTCATCGCGTCGGTCGCCGGCTTCATGGCGTCAGTCGCCATCGCATCGGCCGGCTTCATCGCATCTTCGGCGCGCGCAACGCCGCCGGCAAAAAGCGCCGTCGAGCAAAGCGCCAAGGCAAGTGCCGGCAAGGTCAGGCGGGTGAGGTTGGTCATGATGGTCTCCAGGGTTGGTGGCGCGCCGGAATGGCGATCACATCAGCTCTTCGCCGCCGCCTGGGCTTTCGTTACAGCCATCACCGCTTCGTGATCGGAAGGCTCGTTGTTTTTGCAACGCTGGATATTGGCGAAAGCGGGTGCGACATCCAATCTCCCTCCTTGTGGCGGAGATGTCCGGCAGGACAGAGGGGGGCGACGTAAAGCGCGGCGAGGCAGCCCTTGCGTGCAGTGGCCTCGCTCCCTAACGCCAGGTTAATGCATCGATAACCGGAGAGGCGGTCGAATCTCCTGGCAACAGGGGTGGATCACGGCGGCGGGATTTTCGATCTTGGCAAGGCCGCGGGACAGCGCCCCCCTCTGGCCTGCCGGCCATCTCCCCCACAAGGGGGGAGATTGGCAGCTCAGGCGCCTGCCCCTATTGCGTAAGCACTGTTTGCGAAGGCCGCTGATTGAAGTCGCACTTGCCGGTCACGGTGTAGAAGAAGTCGGCGTTGGACACCGGAGCCGGTACGGGATTGCCGCCGTCTTCCCAAGCCTGCTGGCTGGGTTGGCCGCACGGCACGGCGGTGAAGATGTCCACCAGTTTGCCGTTCGCGACTTCAACGCCGTCGATGTACAACCGGTTCGATGTGTTTGCGTCATTCGACTTGAGCTTGGGTGTTTGGGCCGATGGCACATCCATCTGCAGATACAGCACATCCATCAGGCTGACGTCGATCACCGCGCCTGCGCCGTTCGCGGGGTACATAGTGTTGGTGCAGGTGGTCAGGTATTTCTTGTTGCCGCTCGTCTGGGTAATCGCCCCGGTAGGCAGGCCGTTAAAATTCTGCACCGTCTTGGTCGTACATTTCTGTTCCTGGACCTTCGTGCTCGTCGCTCCGTTGACCGTATACACTGTCGACGTGCCGTAGCCTTTCGGATCACCAAAATTGTTGTAGACATAAGTGATCTTCATCAGCGGATTGATCGCCGTCTCGGTGAATTTCGTGCCGTAGAGCGTCATTGTCTTGTTCCAATGGCCCGAAACCTTGTCGATCTTGAACGTGGTCTGCACCAGCGCCGGCCGCTTGCGCACTGCCGACGCGACGCCGATCTGCACCGTGTCGACGTGGGCGATCTGCATGAAGTTCGTCGGCATGGCAAACTTGGCCGAAGCATCGATGCTGGCGGTGCCGTCGGCGGCGACGACGAAGCTATCGAGCTTGGCGGTGCCTTGCCCGCTATTGGCCGTAAACGACTCCTGCAGTTTCACCTGACGGTCCGCCAGTGACGTGCTGGTTGGCAGCGTCGTGATCGACAGCGTCGCGGCATCGAGCGCATTCTGCATCGATCCCTTGGTCGCAACGGCTGAGTTGTAGTCGATTGAAAAGCCCAGAGCGGCACACATCGGGATAAGCATGATGGCGAGTATCGGCGCGAGGGAGCCGCTCTCGGAATTGAGAAAATGACGTCCAGATTGTGGCATTGCTTGGCCCCCCAAACGGTGACAGCTCGTGGCCTGTCACGCAGGGCGCGAACTATGCCCTAATCTGATGGACCAAAGTTTAACGGCTTTGCGTCCGCCGGCGGCTTATGCGCCGCGCCCGCCGCCGCTTGCCCGGGCAAGCTGCCCCTGCTAAAGCGCGCGACATGACCACGCCGATCAAGAATATCCGCAATTTCTCCATCGTCGCCCATATCGACCATGGCAAATCCACGCTTGCCGACCGGCTGATCCAGTCCACCGGCGGGCTGGAGCTGCGCGACATGAAGGAGCAGGTGCTGGACTCGATGGATATCGAGCGCGAGCGCGGCATCACCATCAAGGCGCAGACGGTGCGATTGAAATACCGCGCCAACAATGGCGAGGATTTTATCCTCAATTTGATCGACACGCCCGGCCATGTCGACTTCGCCTACGAAGTGTCGCGGTCGCTCGCCGCCTGCGAGGGCTCGCTGCTGGTCGTCGATGCCTCGCAAGGCGTCGAGGCGCAGACATTGGCCAATGTCTACCAGGCCATCGACAACAACCACGAGATCGTCGTGGTGCTGAACAAGGTCGACCTGCCGGCCGCCGAGCCCGAGCGCATTCGCGAGCAGGTCGAGGAGGTGATCGGCATCGACGCCTCCAACGCCGTGCTGATCTCGGCCAAGACCGGCCTCGGCATCCCCGACGTGCTGGAGGCGATCGTCAACGATTTGCCGCCGCCGCGCGAGGGCGACATTGCTGCCCCGCTCAAGGCGATGCTGGTCGACAGCTGGTACGACGCCTATCTCGGCGTCATCGTGCTGGTCCGCATCATCGACGGCGTGCTGAAGAAGGGCCAGACCATTCGCATGATGGGCACCGGCGCCAAGTACCTGGTCGAGCGCACCGGCGTCTTCACCCCGGCCCGCATCAATGTCGACGAGCTCGGCCCCGGCGAGTTCGGCTTCTTCACCGGCTCGATCAAGGAAGTCGCCGACACCCGCGTCGGTGACACCATCACCGAGGACAAGCGCCAGACGGCACAGGCCCTGCCCGGCTTCAAGCCGGCGCAGCCGGTGGTGTTCTGCGGCCTGTTCCCGGTCGATGCCGCCGATTTCGAGGATCTGCGCGCCGCAGTCGGCAAGCTGCGCCTCAACGACGCTTCTTTCTCCTTTGAAATGGAAACCAGCGCCGCGCTCGGCTTCGGCTATCGCTGCGGCTTCCTTGGCTTGCTGCATCTGGAAATCATCCAGGAGCGGCTGGAGCGCGAGTTCAACCTCGACCTCATCGCCACCGCGCCCTCGGTCGTCTATCGCTTGGCTCTGAACGACGGCACGACGAAGGAACTGCACAACCCGGCCGACATGCCCGACGTGGTCAAGATATCGGCCATCGAGGAGCCGTGGATCCGCGCCACCATCCTGACGCCGGACGAGTATCTCGGCGGCATCCTAAAACTCTGCCAGGACCGGCGCGGCATCCAGGCCGACCTGTCCTATGTCGGCAAGCGCGCCATGCTGACCTACGACCTGCCGCTCAACGAGGTCGTCTTCGACTTTTACGACCGGCTGAAGTCGATCTCCAAGGGCTACGCCTCCTTCGACTATCACCTGACCGACTACAAGGAAGGCGACCTGGTTAAAATGTCGATCCTGGTCAATGAGGAGCCGGTCGACGCGCTGTCGATGCTGGTCCACCGCACGGCGGCAGAAAAGCGCGGCCGGCTGATGTGCGAGAAGCTGAAGGAACTGATCCCTAACCATCTGTTCAAGATCCCGATCCAGGCGGCAATCGGCGGCAAGGTCATCGCCCGCGAGACGATCTCGGCCCTGCGCAAGGACGTCACCGCCAAATGCTACGGCGGCGACGTCTCACGCAAGCGCAAGCTGCTCGACAAGCAGAAAGAGGGCAAGAAGCGGATGCGGCAGTTCGGCAAGGTGGATATCCCGCAGGAGGCGTTTATCCAGGCGCTGAAGATGGGCGATTGAGAAGCCGTCCGCGCGTAGCTGAGGGGGATCAGGCTTCGTGGCCCAGCGCTCGCGGCTTTATCCGCCGGCGCGTATCGGCTAAGGGCGGGGAGCAAAATCCCGGATCCGCCAATGACCGCCAAATCCTTCCCCCTGTTCCTCGGCATCGACACCGGCGGCACCTATACCGATGCCGTGCTGTGGTCGGAAGCCGGCGGCGCTAACGGAAAGGTTCTGGCCAAGGCCAAGGCGCTGACCACCCGCCACGATCTGGCGGTCGGCATTTCGGGCGCGGTCGATGCGGTGCTGCAAAAAGCAGCCACCGATCCGGCAGCAATAAAACTGGTGTCGATGTCGACGACGCTTGCCACCAACGCGCTGGTCGAGGGTCAGGGCGGCCGCGTCGCGCTGGTGATGATCGGCTTTGCCGAGGGCGACCTTGCCCGCGACGGGCTGAAGGCCGCACTCGGCACCGACCCTGTCGTGTTCTGCCCCGGCGGCCACGATGTCCACGGCAATGCGGCAAAACTCGATCTGTCCGGGCTGGAGGCAGCGCTGCCGGAATTGGGCGCCTCGGTGTCCGGCTTTGCCGTCTGCGCCTATTTCGCCACCCGCAACCCGGCGCATGAGCTAGGCGCGCGGAACCTGATCCGCGACGTAACCGGCCTGCCGGTCACTGCCAGCCACGAGCTTTCGGCCAAGCTCGGCGGCCCACGCCGGGCGCTGACGACGCTGCTCAACGCCAGGCTGATCTCGATGATCGACCGGCTGGTGGCGGCGACCGAGGGCTTTCTTGCTGCGCGCGGCATCGCCGCTCCGCTGATGGTGGTGCGCGGCGACGGCGCCCTGGTCTCGGCCGCCTTCGCCCGCCAGCGGCCGATCGAGACGATTCTTTCAGGCCCGGCCGCCAGCCTTGTCGGCGCTCGCCACATGACCGGCCTCGACAGTGCAGTCGTCTCCGACATCGGCGGCACCACCACCGACGTTGCCGTGCTCGACCAGGGCCGTCCCAGGCTTGACCCGGAAGGCGCCACCGTCGGCGGCTTCCGCACCATGGTCGAGGCGGTCGCCATGCGCACCTTTGGACTCGGCGGCGATTCCGAAGTGACGCTGGAGGATGGCGCGCTCAACCCAAGAATCCTGCTCGGGCCGCGCCGACTGGTGCCGCTGGCGCTGGCCGGCATGATGCATGGCGAAGCGGTGACCGTCGAACTGGAACGCCAGATCCGCGCGGCCAACCCCAGCCGCATGGATGGCCGGCTGGCGGTCAGGACCGGCGTGCCGGAGCGGCTGGCTGCCGGCCTGACCGGCGCCGAGGCCAAGCTTTATGAGCTGATCGGCTCGACGCCTCTCGCCGTCGACAGGCTTTTGACATCAAACGCCCAGAACGCCACCTTGAACCGGTTGGTGTCGCGCGGGCTGGTGCATGTCGCCGGCTTCACGCCGTCGGACGCCGCCCATGTGCTGGGCAAGCAGGCCAACTGGGATGCCGCCACGGCTCGGCTCGGCGCCGAGCTGTTCGCCCGCAAGCGCGACGGCCGCGGACAGGCGATCGCCGCCACGCCGGAGGCGATCTCGGAACGGGTGCTGACCACGCTGACCCGGCTGTCGGCGGAAGTCATCCTCGAAACCGCCTTTGCCGAGGACGGGCTGGATGGCGCGGCGACCGTGGCGCACGCGCTGGTGCAGCGCGCCGTCGATTCCCATCCCGGCATCGCACGGCTGAGCGTCGCGCTCGACCGCCCGGTCATCGGCCTCGGCGCCTCGGCGCCGCTGCATTATGCCGGGCTGCCACCGCTGGTCGGCCATGACTGCGTGGTGCCCGAAGATACCGATGTCGCCAATGCGCTCGGCGCCGTCGTCGGCCAGGTCAGGGTTTCGGCGGAGGCGCGCGTCAGCCAGCCCCAGGAAGGGCTGTTTCGCGTCGCCTCAGGCGAAAGCGTGCGCGACTTCAATGACGAGGCGGCGGCGATCGCGGCAGCGGAAACCGATGTCCGCGCCATTGCCGCCGGGCGGGCCAGGGACGCCGGCACCGACAGCGCCGAAATCGAGATCGCCAGCGAATTCCGCGTCTCGACCGTCGAGGGCCAGCGCATGTTTATCGAGGCGCATGTGGTGGCGGTGGCGTCGGGCAGGCCAAGGATCGCGGTTTGAGGGAGAGCGCAATCTCCCCCACAAGGGGGAGATTGGCGGCTTTGGCCGGCGGCGAAAATGCCCTACCTTCACCCTAAGCTGAATTGACCCTGCCACCCTGACATGTCAAAGGCCCGGCCAAAGCCCTTCGTCTGGAGAAGCCCCGATGACCGATCGCGTCGAAATCGCCGGATTGCGGATTGCCCGCGAGCTTTATGATTTCGTCGTGAACGAGGCGCTGCGGGCCACCGGCATTGCAGCCGACGTCTTCTGGACCGGCTTCTCGGCCATTGTGCACGATTTGGCGCCGAGGAACCGGGCTCTGCTCGCAAAACGCGACGCGCTGCAGGGCCAGATCGACCACTGGTATCGCGACAATGGCGCGCCCGCCGACATGGAAGCCTACAAGGATTTCCTGAGGGAAATCGGCTATCTCGCGCCGGAAGGGCCGGCCTTCTCCGTCGCGACGGACAATGTCGACCCCGAGATCTCGGTGGTTGCAGGGCCGCAATTGGTAGTGCCGGTGATGAATGCGCGTTATGCGCTGAACGCCGCCAACGCGCGCTGGGGCTCGCTCTATGACGCGCTCTACGGCACCGACGCCATTCCCGAGACCGACGGCGCCGAGAGGGGCGGGAGATTCAATCCCGAGCGCGGCGCCAGGGTCATTGCCTGGGCGAAGGATTTTCTCGACGAGTCGGTGCCGGTCACCTCAGGCAAATGGGCAGGGGTCAACGGGCTTTCCGTGGCCAACGGCATGCTGCGGCTGGGCGAGGGCGCCGGCGCCACCACGTTCGCCGATCCCAAACAGTTTGCCGGCTATCGCGGCGACGCCGATAATCCCGAAGCCGTCCTGCTCACCCGCAATGGCCTGCATATCGAGATTGTGATCGACCGTAGCAACCAGATCGGCAAGACCGATCCGGCCGGCATTGCCGACGTCGTGCTGGAATCGGCGGTGACCACCATTCAGGACTGCGAGGATTCTGTCGCTGCGGTCGATGCGCAGGACAAGGTTTTGGTCTACCGCAACTGGCTCGGCCTGATGAAGGGCGACCTTGCCGAGGAGATCACCAAGGCCGGCAGCACGTTTACGCGAAAACTCAATCCCGACCGGTCGTACACCGCGCCTGATGGGGGCACGCTGTCCCTGCCCGGCCGCTCGCTGATGCTGATCCGCAACGTCGGCCACCTCATGACCAATCCGGCGATTACGGACCGCGACGGCAGCGAGGTTCCGGAAGGCATAATGGATGCGGCGATGACGGCGCTGATCGCGCTGCACGATGTCGGCCCGAACGGACGACGCGCCAATTCCCGCGCGGGCTCGATGTATGTCGTAAAGCCCAAGATGCACGGGCCGGAGGAAGTCGCCTTCGCCGTCGAGATATTCGACCGTGTCGAGGCGCTGCTCGGCATGGTGAAAAACACCATCAAGATGGGCATTATGGACGAGGAGCGGCGCACCACCGTCAACCTCAAGGAGGCGATCCGCGCCGCCAAAGATCGCGTCGTCTTCATCAACACCGGTTTCCTCGACCGCACCGGCGACGAGATCCACACCTCGATGGAAGCCGGCCCGATGATCCGCAAGGGCGACATGAAGCAGGCCGTCTGGATTGCCGCCTACGAAGCCTGGAACGTCGACACCGGGCTGGAATGCGGGCTGGCCGGCCGCGCCCAGATCGGCAAGGGCATGTGGGCGATGCCCGATCTGATGGCGGCGATGCTGGCGGAAAAGATCGCCCATCCCAGGGCCGGCGCCAACACCGCCTGGGTGCCGTCGCCGACAGCGGCGACGCTGCACGCCACCCATTACCACAAGGTCGACGTCGACGCTGTGCAGGCGGCGCTGAAGAGCCGCCCCAAGGCAAAGCTCGACGACATCTTGTCGGTGCCGGTAGCGGTGCGGCCGAACTGGTCGCCGGAGGAGGTCCAGAACGAGCTCGACAACAACGCGCAAGGCATTCTGGGCTATGTCGTGCGTTGGATCGACCAGGGCGTCGGCTGCTCGAAAGTGCCTGACATCAATGACATAGGCCTGATGGAGGACCGCGCGACGCTGCGCATCTCCTCGCAGCACATCGCCAATTGGCTGCATCACGGCGTGTGCACCTCAGACCAGGTGATGGAGACGATGAAGCGCATGGCCGGCGTCGTCGACCGCCAGAACGCAGGCGATCCGCTCTACCGGCCGATGGCCCCTGACTTCGACAAGTCGATTGCCTTCCTCGCCGCCTGCGACCTCGTCTTCAAGGGCCGGGTCCAGCCCAACGGCTACACCGAGCCGGTGCTGCACGCGCGGCGGTTGGAGCTGAAGGCAAAGGAAAGACCCTCGATAGCGCGCACAGAGTTCTAGTATAACCCGACAGATATTAGCCATCGCTAAAACATCGTTGTCCCGGTGCAAGCGATCTGCTACGAATTAGCCACCGACAAACGGCTCTGGGAGGCCGTGCGTCCGACATCATGTACAAGATCAACTCAAAACCGGAGAACGGCCATGAAACGGCTTCTGACGGTCGCTGCCCTTGTGGCGGCGGGCAGTTTGTTTGCGATGCAAGGCGCAGCCGCCGATGACGCTGCGATGATCAAGAGCGCTGAGTCCGCTGCACCCCCCGCTGTGGCAAGCGGCGCTGCGATCCACGCCATGGATGACAAGGGCGCAATGCGCACGCTGCGCGAGGGTACAAACGGCTTCTGGTGCATGCCGGACCACCCGGCCACGCCTGGCCCGGATCCAATGTGTGGCGATGCCAACGCGATGGAATGGGCAATGGCGTGGATGCAAAAGAAGGAACCGCCCAAGGGCAAGGTCGGCTTCATGTACATGCTGGCCGGCGGCAGCGACGGCAGCAACACCGATCCTTTTGCGACGAAGCCCGAGGAAGGCAACAATTGGATAGAGACCGGCCCGCACGTGATGGTCGTCAATGCAATGGACATGATGCAGGGCTATCCGGCGGACCCCAAACCTGACACGTCCAGGCCATATGTGATGTGGGCGGGCACTCCCTACGCACATCTCATGATCCCGGTTAAGTAGCTGCCGCCGAAATGACTGGCGATAGCGATCAGGCTGCGTAGCAATTCTGACGATTGAGATAAGGGTCATCGCAACGCCCCCGCACCCCGGTCGGTTTTGAATGTGGCGGGCCGAGCGTCTCCTCGGCGACCCCTCCCGGCCGCTTCGCGGCCACCCTCCCCTCAAGGGCCCTCAAGGGGGAGGGGAACGTCACGCCGCCTGCGCCATTCGCTCCGAACTCATGCGGTACGAAATCGCCTCGGCCAGATGGATGCGGCCGACAGTCTCGCTGGCCTCGAGATCGGCCAGCGTCCGCGCCACTTTCAGCACCCGGTGATAGGCCCGCGCCGAAAAGCCGAGCTTTTCGCTGGCATCCCTGAGCAGTGACAGGCCTGATGCATCCGGCATCGCGATCTCCTCGATGACCGAGGGTGAGCAGTGCGCGTTGGTGGTGACGGAGGTCGCGCCGAGCCGCTCGAAACGTTCGCGCTGGGTTGTCCGCGCGCGGGCCACGCGCAGCGCCACATCGGCACTTTTCTCCGCCCGATCCGGCCGGATCAGATCGCTGGCCGAGACCGCCGGCACCTCGATCCGGAGATCGATGCGGTCGAGCAGTGGGCCGGAAATGCGCGCCTGGTAGTCGGTGCGGCAGCGGTCGCCGCGCAGGCAGCGATAGCCCGGCTCGCCGGCCATGCCGCAGCGGCACGGGTTCATCGCCGCGACCAGCTGGATGCGCGCCGGATAGGTGACGCGATGATTGGCGCGGGCGATCATGCAGTCGCCGGTCTCCAGCGGCTGGCGCAGCGCGTCGAGCGCCTGCGGCGAGAATTCGGGAAACTCGTCGAGGAACAGCACGCCGTGATGGGCCAGCGAGGCCTCGCCTGGCCGCACGCGCAGGCCGCCGCCGACCAGCGCCGCCATCGAGGCCGAATGGTGTGGCGCGCGGAACGGCCGCCGGTCGGTCAGCTTGCCTTCGCCAAGCTCGCCGGCCACCGAGGCGATCATCGAGACTTCGAGCAATTCCCTCGGCGCCAGCGGCGGCAGGATCGACGGCAGCCGCTGCGCCAGCATCGATTTTCCCGATCCTGGCGGACCGATCATCAGCAGATTGTGGCCGCCGGCCGCCGCCACTTCGAGTGCCCGCTTGGCGGTCTCCTGGCCCTTGATGTCGGCAAGATCCGGCAGGTCGCGCGCCGAGGCATGAATACCGGCCTCCGGCCGCGACAGCACCTGCGTGCCGCGAAAATGATTGGCGATGGCGATCAGGCTGCGCGGCGCCAGGATGTCGAAATCCTTTCCGGCCCACGCCGCTTCCGGGCCGCAGGCGAAAGGACAGATCAGGCCCTTGCCTTCGGCATTGGCGCCGATCGCCGCCGGCAGCGCGCCGGCCACCGCGGCGATGGTGCCGTCGAGCGACAGTTCGCCAAGCACGACATAGCCGGCCAGCATGTCGCCTGGAATGGCGCCAAGCGCCGCCATCAGGCCAAGCGCGATCGGCAAATCGTAATGGCTGCCTTCCTTGGGCAGATCGGCGGGCGCCAGATTGACGGTGACCTTCTTCGACGGCATCGACAGGCCCGATGCGTGCAGCGCCGCCTGCACCCGCTCCCGGCTTTCGGCCACCGCCTTGTCGCCGAGGCCGACGATGTGCATGTTGACCTTGCCGGGCGCGATCATCACCTGCACGTCGACCGGCACGGCCTCGATGCCCTGGAAAGCGACCGTGCGGACCCGCGCAACCATTTTTCTGCCCCCGGACATGGGCTCGCCCGAAGCCCATGCGATCATGCCGCGAACGGCGTCATCTGAGACAACCACAGATTTTGGGCCAAGGCAAGAACATTACGGGAACAATCGAACGTTGTGCGTTGATGGCATCGCATCGGCTACGGACCGGAAACCCAGCTGTTCCGCCAAGCATGGACGCTACTTGCGTTTGTCCTCGACCGCATCCCAGAACAGGCTGGCGATATCGGCGCCACCAAAACGCTGCACCTCGCGCACGCCGGTCGGCGACGTCACGTTGATCTCGGTCATGTAGTCGCCGATCACGTCGATGCCGACGAGGATAAAGCCGCGCTCCTTCAGCGACGGGCCGATGCGGGCGCAGATCTCGCGTTCGCGCTCCGTCAATTCGGTTTTTTCGGCGCGGCCGCCGACATGCATGTTGGAGCGCGAATCATGCTCGGCCGGCACCCGGTTGATGGCGCCGACCGGCTCGCCGTCGATCAGGATGATGCGCTTGTCGCCCTTGCGCACCTCCTTCAGATAGCGCTGCACGATGTAGGGCTCGCGGAACATCTGGCCGAACATTTCGAGCAGCGAAGCAAGGTTGCGGTCGGCCTCATGCAGGTGGAAGATGCCGGCGCCGCCATTGCCGTAGAGCGGCTTGACGATGATGTCGCCGAACTCCTTGCGGAAGGCGGCAACCTCCTGGCTGTCCTTGGTGATCAGCGTTTCCGGCATCAGGTCGGGAAACTCGGTGACGAAGATCTTTTCCGGGCTGTTGCGCACCCAGGCCGGGTCGTTGACCACCAGCGTCCTGGGATGGATGCACTCGAGCATGTGCGTCGTGGTGATGTAGTTCATGTCGAACGGCGGATCCTGCCTGAGCAGGACGACGTCCATCTCCGCCAGGTCGGTGCGCACTTTCTCGCCGAGCGAATAGTGATTGTCCTTCTCGTCGCGAACCTGCATTTCCTCGAGGCCGGCAAACACCTTGCCGTCGCGCAGCGACAGCCGGTCGGGCGTATAATGGAACAGCTGGTGGCCGCGCCGCTGCGCTTCCAGCGACAGCGCAAATGACGTGTCGCCGGCAATCGAGACGGTGGAGATGTGGTCCATCTGGACAGCGATTTTCAGGGGCATGGCGGATCTCCGGCGGATCGGATGGGCTGCTTGCCCTTACAACCTCGCCGGTCATCTGCCAATCGCGACATTTTGAGGATCGCCTGCTGGGCCTCGATGAGGCGCAGGCGGAGCGCCTTGTCAGTTCGGCTGCGCCGGCGGCAACGATTCCCGTTCGGCGGGCCGGTCGGGTTTCGATGCCACGCTCGGCTATCTCAGAAATTCCCTCCGTGGCACCTTGCGCGTCAAGGCGATCTGACGAGCGACTTGTCAGACATAAGCCCGCGAATTTGTTTTTCTCCCTTGCTCCCCCGACCGGGCTGGCTAGGATGCGCGCCGACCGAGCCTACAGCGCCGCGCGTCCTTTTGGACGCGCAAACGACGCTGTAGCACTTTGATTTTGCGCATGATCCTTTCCGTAAATCGCAACCGATTTTCGGGGTCATGCGCAGGGAGAAAAAAATGATGCCATCGGCGCGCTTTGCCGACCTTGAGGGCGCTTCGGTGCTGATTACCGGCGGCGGCTCCGGCATCGGCGCGGCGCTGACCGAGGGTTTTGCCCGCCAGGGGGCAAAGGTCGCCTTCATCGACATCGCCGACGGCCCGAGCCTGGCGCTGGCCGACCGCATCGAAAAGGATCTCGGCCGCCGCCCCCTCTATCTCAAGACCGACATACGCGACGTCGAGGCGATGCGGGCTTCGGCCGCCAGGGCGGCAGAGGCGCATGGCGACGTCACCGTGCTGGTAAACAATGCGGCACTTGACGATCGCCACGCGGTGGAAGACGTCACCGTGGAGTTCTGGGACAACAACCAGGCGGTCAACCTGCGCCCGCATTTCTTCTCCGCACAGGCGGTGGCGCCGGGCATGAAGCGCGCCGGCGGCGGCTCGATCATCAACTTCACGTCGACGTCGTTCCTGATCAATCACCCCGACATGCCGGCCTATACCGCTGCCAAGGCCGGGATCGTCGGCCTGACCAAGGGGCTTGCCGGCAAGCTCGGCGCCGACGGCATTCGCGTCAATGCGATCGCACCCGGCTGGGTGATCACCGAGCGGCAGAAGCAGCTCTGGGTCACCGAACAGGCGCTCGCCGCCCACGTGGCCAAGCAATGCATCAAGCAGGTGATGCAGCCGGAAGACGTCGTCGGCACGGTGCTGTTCCTGGCGTCGGACGCTTCGCGCATGCTGACCGCGCAGATGCTGATCGTCGACGGGGGCTTCCTGTGAACTCAGCGAGCAACGTGCCTTCTGTGGCCGCCGTCGATTGGGGCACCACCCGTCTCAGGGTCTGGCTGGTCGATGAGGCCGGAAATGTCCTCGCCGAGCGTCGCGGCGACGACGGGCTGATCACCGCGCAGGCGGCCGGGTTTTCGACCATCCTCGAAGGACATCTGGCGGCGATGGGCGCGCCGGAAGCGATGCCCGTGATCATCTGCGGCATGGCCGGCTCGCGCCAGGGCTGGCTGGAGGCGCCCTATGTCAGCGTGCCGGCGCCGATCGGCGCCATCCTTGCCGGCGCTGCGCGCGTCCCCGGCCAGCGCCGCGACATCCGCATCGTGCCGGGCCTTGCCCAGCGCCAGGCCGACGCGCCTGACGTCATGCGCGGCGAGGAAACGCAGCTTGCCGGCGCCGGTTTGCCGGCAAAAGGCCGCCATCTCGTCTGCATGCCCGGCACCCACTCCAAATGGGTGCTGGTCGAGGACGGCGCCGTTGCCGGTTTTGGCACCTGGCCGACCGGCGAGCTGTTTTCGGTGCTGGCGGCGCACTCGATCCTGCGCCATTCGCTGGGCGAGCAGCCCAAGCCGGTTGCACCAGGCAATCCGTTTTTCCAGCGCTGGTGCGAGATCGCGCTTTCCGAGGGCGGCGATGTCACATCGAGGCTGTTCTCGATCCGCGCTGCGGGCCTTTTGCAGGACCTGAAGGCCGACGATGCCGCTGCTTGCCTGTCCGGCCTGCTGATCGGCGGCGAGATCGCCTCGGCCAGCCGCCGCTATCGAAAAGGCGCGGCGTCGATCGTGCTGGTCGCATCCGGCGCGCTCGGCACCCTCTACACTGAGGCGCTCGGTCTTGCCGGGCTTGCGGTGAGAGCCGTCGATGCCGACGAGGCGGTGCGTGCCGGCCTGATCGAGGCGGCGCGCGAAAATGGCATGATTGCCCAGACATGATCGACAACAGCGGAGTTGCCGCATGACCGAGACCGCATCGTTTCCGAAGCTCGAGCGCGGGCTTGTCGCCATCCTGCGCGGCCTCAAGCCGGACAAGGCGGTGGCCGTCGGCCGGGCGATCTTCGAGGCCGGCATCGAAGCGATCGAAGTGCCGCTCAATTCGCCGGACCCGTTTGTCTCCATCGCGAGAATTGTTGAGGCGCTGCCGGCGACGGCATTGGTCGGTGCCGGGACCGTGTTGACCGCAGCCGATGTCGACGGACTGAACAAGGCCGGCGGGCGGCTGCTGGTCAGCCCCAACATCGATGCGGAGGTCATGGGTCGCGCCATGAATTACGGCATGGTGACGATGCCGGGCGTATTCACGCCGACCGAAGCCTTCCAGGCCATCCGGCTCGGCGCCTCGGCGCTGAAATTCTTCCCGGCCAGCGTGCTCGGCGCGGCCGGGATCGCGGCGATGCGCGCCGTTTTGCCGGCTGAGACGCTGGTCGGCGCGGTCGGCGGCGTGTCGGAGAAGGACTTTGCCGGCTACAAGGCGGCCGGTGTCAGCGTCTTCGGCCTCGGCTCCAGCCTGTTCAAGCCTGGTATGAGCGTCGACGAGGTGGCAACGCGGGCGCAGGCCGCAGTCGCAGCCTGGGACGCAGCGTTTGGAGCAGCGCCATGAGCGAAGCCATCGTTTCGGTTTTTTCCGACCATGTCTGTCAACTCGGCGAAGGCCCGAGCTATGACCCCGCCACCGAAACGCTCTACTGGTTCGACATCGTCAACGGCCAACTTCTGGAAAAGCCCCTGTCCGGCGGTGCCGTCAAAATCCACGAGCTTGGCCAAATGGCCAGCGCGATCGCCGTCGTCGACGACAAAAGACAGTTGATCGCCACCGAAACCGGCCTGCATGTCCGCGACGTGGCGACCGGCAAAATGACGCTGCATACGGCCATCGAGGCCGACAATCCGGCGACGCGCTCGAACGATTCGCGCGTCCATCCCTGCGGCGCCTTTTGGGTCGGCACGATGGGCAAGGGCGAGGCAAAGGCCGCTGGTTCGATCTACTGGTTCTTCAGGGGTGAATTGCGCCGGCTCTATTCAGACATCACGGTGTCGAACTCGATCTGTTTTTCCGAAGATGGAACCGTTGCCCATTACACCGATACCAGCACCGGCCTGTTGATGCGCGTCGGCTGCGATCCGGCGACCGGCCTGCCGGCTGGCGAGCCAAAAATCTTCGTCGATCACCGCAAGGCCAAGGGCTATATCGACGGTTCGGTGCTCGATCGCGACGGTGTCCTGTGGAACGCGTGCTGGGGCGGCAGCGTCGTCGAAGCCTACGGACCTGACGGCAAGCTCATCCGTTCGGTCGCGATGCCGGTGACGCAGCCGTCCTGCCCGGCCTTTGTCGGCAGGAATGCCGACCGGCTGGCGGTCACCTCCGCCTGGTCGGGCAAGGATAAGAAACAGCGCCTGCTGGGCCCGCAAGCCGGCATGACGTTTCTGCTCGACATACCGGTCAACGGCCGCTTCGAGCCGCGCGTGCTGATTGGCTAGGCTGACGTCGATTTCGCGAAAGCCTGATACATCCGCGATGCGATGGTAGCAGTCGCGCTGCCAGGCCCCGTTCATCGCCAGGAATCGTTGATGCCATGTCAAGCCGCAGGCCGAAGCTGATCCTAGTCTACGAGCCGGAAAACGCCTGCTTCGAGCGGCTGGTTGCCGATGGCCACGTGCCGGGGCGCGCCGCCGAAATCGCCTCCTATCTGGCGCAATCGACCGACATCGCCCCCGAGTTCGACGCGCTGGCCGCAGCCTGCCAGACGCGCGGCCTGTCCTTCGCGCCGGTGGCGCTCGACGATGCCGCAAATCTGCTTGCCGGTGAGGATCCGAAGACGACGCTGGTGTGGACGCTGACCGACGGCATCGCCTATTTCCGTGGCGGTGCGGCGCCGGCGCTGGCAAGGCTGAACGGCCTAAAGCTGCTCGGCGCCGATGATGAGCTGTTCGCGCTCTGCCAGGACAAGTTCCGCTCCGGCGCCGTGCTCGGCGCACTCGGCCTGCCGGTGCCGCAATCCGGTTTGGCACGCGACGGACGCTGGCTGGTCGAGCCACCGGCTTCGCCAGCCGGCTGGTTCGTCAAGCCGAACCGGCTCGGCGCCAAGATCGGCATCTGGCCGGATTCGCGCAGCAGAGATCTCGGCCACGCGCTTGAGCTTAGCCGGCGCGTCTTCGCTGCCTATCGCGACGATGTCGTCGTGCAGCCCTACGTCACCGGGCGCAATGCGCGCGCCAGTTTTCTCGGTCTGAAGCCGGACACCGGCGTCGAAGCGCTCGGCATCGTCTTTGTCGAGTCGGGAAGTGATTTCCAGACAATGGAAGACAGCCTGGCGCTCTACGGCGACACCGGCGAGGCGGCCAGGGCGGCGGGAACATATGCCGAGCCGGTGCTGCTGCCGGTTGCCGCCAGCCAGCCGCGAGCCGATGCAAGGATCCGAGGGATCGCGCAAAGCCTGATCGCCGGGCTTGGCCTGCGGGATGTGTTTTCCGTCGATTTCCGGGTCGAAGCCGACGATAGCATCCATCTCATTGAGTTCGAGGTCTGCCCGGGCCTGCCTTGCTTCGATTTCCGCGCCTATTGCCGCACGCAATGGGAGATGGGCCTCGCCGATGCGATGGCCGCGACCGCCGCGAGCCGTTTTTTGGCCTCGCCCACGAAATGAGCAGGGCCCGCGTACGCAGCCGCGCCGACGGGCCAGGACCGTGCCTCGACAAACGGCTTGCGTTCCGACATTTCACTTAATAGGGTGTTAAGTGAAGGAGGCGCTCGGTGAAAGTCGACCCTGCGACATCCCCGGAGGTAGCCGCGCTGGCGACGACGGAAGCCGGCAAGGCCAAGCATGTCGGCGGCCGGATCAAGGCCATTCGCATGGCCCGACGCATTTCGCTTCGCCAGCTGGCCGACATGGTCGGCACGACGGCGAGCTTCATCAGCCAGCTCGAGCGCAATCTGAGCGGCGCCAGCGCCAGCACTCTGATGCGGATCGCGGCAGCGTTGGATCTCGGCATCAACGAGCTGTTCGAGCAGACCGAAGGTGGGTTCCACAAGGTGCTTACCAGAGCCGACCGCCCCCTGCTGCCGATCAGCCACGGTTGCCGAAAGACGCTGCTGTCGCGGCGGCCGATCCATGAATTCGAGGTTTATTCGGGGGAGTTCGACGTCGGCGGCTCGACCGGCGACGACGCTTACACGCATGGCGGCAAGCACGAGATGTTCGTCGTCCTGAAGGGCACAGTCGAGCTGACGCTGGCAGACGAGCGCTTCGTCATGAACGAGGGCGACAGCATCGAGTACGCCACCTCGACGCCGCATCGTACAGAGAATATCGGCAAGACGCCGGCGCAGGTGCTCTGGATCATAGCCCCTCCGACCAGTGGCGCGGCGGAACTCAATCGATACACGCCCGGACAAGGCTCGCAGCCGGGCGGACCGAAGTAATGCGGGTGCACATAAATGGGAGATAAAACATGAAGACCAAGATCGGACAGGTGGCCGCGCTCGGGCTGCTGATGATCACCACAGCAGCGCTTGCGCAGAGCAAGCCGGTGGCGGGCGAGGTGGCAGAGGGCTCGCTGAAGGGCAAGACGCTTACCTTCGTCTCGTATGGAGGCATTTATCAGGATGGTCAGATCGCCGCGCTGAAAGAGTTCGTCGACAAATCAGGCGTGACGCTGCTCAGCGACGGGCCAACCGAGATCTCGAAATTGCAGGCGCAGGTCGAGTCCGGCAATGTCACCTGGGACGTTGTCGATACCGGCGATTTCCCACCCTATGTCTATTGCGGCAAGCTGTTCCAGAAGCTGGACTTCTCAAAGATCGATACGTCCAACATTCCGGAGGGCCAGACCAGCGAATGCAGCGTGCCGGCCATGAACTATGGCGTGGTGCTGATGTACAACACCGAAAAGTACAAGGATAACCCGCCCAAGAGCTGGAAGGATTTCTTCGACATCGAGAAATTCCCGGGCTCGCGCGCCCTGGAGGGCAGCGGCGATCTGTCCGGCGGCATGATCGAGCAGGCACTGCTCGCCGCGGCGGGTCGGTCGAAAACATGACGGTGGCCGATATCGACAAGGCTATCGAGAAGGTGAAATCGCTTGGCCCGGACACGATCTTCTGGAAGACCGGCGCCGATTCCCAGCAGCTCGCCGAATCCGGCGAAGCCGACATGATCGCGATGTGGACCGGACGTGCCATGACCGCGGTGAAGAACGGCGCGAAGTACACGCCGGCGTGGCAGGACTGGCTGGTGGTGATGGATCAGATGGACCATTCCGATGGGCGTCAAGGACCCCGACGCGGCGCATGCGCTGATCAACGCCTATCTTGGCAAGAGCGCGCAGGAGACGCTTGCAAAAACCACCTCGTATACCCCGATCCACAAGGACGCGAAGCCCGAAGTGGACGAGATCACCGCGGCGTTCATGACCAACACGCCGGACAAGCTGAAGCTTGGCTATCAGCAGAACATCAAGTTCTGGGTGGAGAACTTCGAGGTGGCGAACGAAAAGTGGAATGGGTTGATGGCCGGCAATTAGGTCCGCCGCCGTGGCAACGAGAGCAATCGACAGCCGGGACACTGTTCCGGCTGTCGCGGCAGACGACCGGCGGCGCTGGTTTCGTGGACAGGCTTTCTGGCTCGTCGCGCCGGCGCTGCTGCTGCTCGTCATCTGCCTGGGCCTGCCGCTCGCCATCGTCACCTTGCGCAGCTTTTCCGAGCCGCAATGGGGATGGCAGAACTATGCCTGGTTCTTCGGCACACCGGTCAATCTGACCGTGCTTCAGCGGACCTTCGCGATCTCCGCCTGGGTGACGCTGGTATGTCTCATTGCCGGCTATCCCTATGCCTATGTGATGACCGCGGTCGGACCCAGGATGCGGCTCATCCTCATCCTGTGCGTGCTGGTGCCGTTCTGGGTGAGCGGCGTGGTGCGCACTCTGGCATGGGTCATCCTGCTGCAGGATTCCGGCGTGATCAACTCCGTCATCAGGGCAGTCGGCCTCAGCCCGGTCAAGCTGATCCGCACGCAGACAGGCGTGGTGATCGGCATGGCGCAGGTGCTGTTGCCGTTCATGATCCTGCCGCTCTATTCGGTGATGAAGACGATCGACCTGCGGCTCATGCAGGCGGCACGGAGCCTCGGCGCGAGCCCGGCGCGCGCCTTTGCCCAAGTCTATCTGCCGCTCTCGCTTCCGGGCGTCTACGCGGGCGCCATCATTGTCTTCATTCTTGCACTCGGGTTCTACATCACCCCGGCGCTGCTCGGTGGTCCGCGGTCGACCATGCTCTCGACCCTGATCCAGAACCAGGTGCTCAGCCTGCTCAACTGGGGCCGCGGCGGTGCGATGGGTGTGGTGCTGTTGATCGCCACCTTCGTCCTGCTCGCGCTCGCAGCACCGCTGTCGCGTCAACCGCACAAGATGGGCTCGAGACGCTGATGAAACAGCCCGGTCGAATCCTGCTCGGTCTGTACTGCCTGCTGGTCGCGGTCTGGCTGGTCGCACCGACAATCGTCGTCGTGCCAATGTCGTTCAACGACAAGAAGTCGCTGGCCTTTCCGCCATCCGGCTTTTCCTGGCAGTGGTACCAGAACTTTTTCACCAACCCCGAATGGTCGGCGAGCCTGGTCGGCTCGCTCAAGGTCGCCGTCGTCACGGCGCTGTTCGCCACCGTCATCGGCACGCTGGCGGCATTCGGCCTCGATCGCATGAAAAGTCGCGTCAGCGGCGTGCTGCGCGCGCTGCTGATCACGCCAATGGTCGTGCCGGGGGTGGTGCTCGCCGTCGGAATCTACGCGGTCTATCTCGATACGCGGTTGGTCGGCACCATGACCGGCTTCGTGCTGGCCCACACGATGCTCGCCGTTCCTTTCGTCATCATTGCCGTCTCCGCCAGCCTGGAAGTCTTCGACAAACGGCTGGAGACTGCTGCGGCCAGCCTCGGCGCGACCCGGCTGACGGCGTTCAGGACGGTGACCTTGCCGCTGATCGCGCCGGGCATCCTGTCGGGGCTGCTGTTTGCGTTCGTGACCTCATTCGACGAGATCATCGTCGCGCTGTTCATCACCAGCCCGTATCTGAAGACACTGCCGGTCCAGATATTCTCGAGCATTACCCGGGACGCCGACCCCACCGTTGCGGCAGTGGGCACGCTGCTCTTCATCGTGACGTCGCTAGTGATCGGGGCGGGGCTGCTGATCGGTTCGAGACAGGGAAAACGTTGACATGGCCTCACCATCGACCCGCGGCGCAGCCATAGATCTCAAATCCGTCAGCAAGCACTATGGCAGCTTCATCGCCCTCGACAAGGTCTCGCTGCGCATCGAGCCGGGGGAGTTCATGACGCTGCTCGGACCCAGCGGTTCGGGCAAGACGACCACGCTCAACGTCATCGCCGGCTTCACCGAAGTCAGCTCGGGTTCGCTTGATGTCGGCGGCAAAAGCGTCATCGGCGTACCGGCGCACAAACGCAATATCGGCGTCGTCTTCCAGCACTACGCGCTGTTCCCGCATATGACGGTGAGCAGGAACGTCGCATATCCGCTGACCCTGCGCAGCATCGCCAATCCCGATCGCGCGGCCCGGGTGCGCAAGGCGCTGACATGGTGAGGATGGCCGATTTCGGCCACCGCTTCCCCAGCGAGCTCTCCGGCGGACAGCAGCAGCGCGTCGCGCTGGCACGTACCATCGTATTCGACCCGCCGCTGCTCTTGATGGACGAGCCGCTCGGCGCACTCGACAAGAAGCTGCGTGAATGGCTGCAGCTCGAGATCAAACGGATCCACAGGGAATTGGGCACCACCTTCGTCTACGTCACGCACGATCAGGAGGAGGCCCTGGTCCTCTCGGACCGCATCGCCGTGTTCAACCAGGGACGCATCGAGCAGATCGGCACCGGTCGCCAACTCTACGACGAGCCCGAGACGTTGTTCGTCGGAAAGTTCGTCGGCGACTCGACGATACTGCGTGGTGCAGCCTCCACCTCCGGCAACGAGACCGCCATCGACGTAGCCGGACGGAAAGTGGCCGCCGCCAAACGCCTTGCCGACGGCGCCAAGCCGGTGATGCTGCTGCGGCCGGAGAAGCTGAGCCTCGCCAGGCGGGGAAAGGGCGGACAAGATCGAAACATCCTGCCCGGGCGCATCGGCGAGGCCATCTATCTCGGATCTGGCTCCAAATACGAGGTCGTGCTGGCCGACACCTCGAAGGCGATCGTGCGCTCGACGCTGGAGGCCGAAACCTTCGCCATCGGCGACGAGGTCGACCTCGTATTCGCGGGCAACGACGTGAAGCTGCTGGCCGACGACGAGAATGCCGATTTCACGCTGACCTAAAATCCTGTCTGGGAAAAATCGCGACAATGGACGTGAAGAAGAACGGCGACGTTTCATTCTGGTATGCCGACATCGGCGGCGTGCCCGGCTATCGGCCGCCGCTGCAGGGCGATATCGTGGCCGACGTCTGTATCGTCGGGGCCGGCTACACCCGGCCTTTGGACCGCGTATTATCTGAAGCAGGCAGCCCCGCATCTCAATATTGTCGTCATCGAGAAGGAGTTCGCCGGCTTCGGTGCTTCGGGGCGCAATGGCGGCTGGCTGTCCGGCGGCTTCTCATGGTCGCGCGAAAAATATGAGGAGGCAACCTCGCGCGCTGGAGTCATCGCCATGCAGGCGGCAATGACGGGCACAGTGAACGAGGTCATATCGGTTGCGGAAGCTGAAGGCATCGACGCCGACATTCGTCGCACCGACGAACTGCTGGTCGCAACCAACGAGGCGCAGGAGCAGCGCGCCAAGGCGATGTATGCCCATGCCAGATCCTGGGCGCTGACCGACGAGCGCGTCGGGTATATCGATGCAGCCGAGATGCGTCGGCGCATAGCGGTACACAACGCCCGCGGCGCCTTCGTCATCAAGAAGGTTGCGCGGATTCAGCCCGCAAAGCTGGTGCAGGGGCTCGCCAGGGCAGTGGAGCGGCTCGGCATCCCGATCTACGAACAGACGACCGTGCTGTCGATCGAGAGCGGCAAGGTCGCAACCAACCGGGGCGTGGTGCGGGCCGAAAAGATCGTGCGGGCGACCGAGGGTTTTACCGCGGGAATCGCCGGCCACGAAAGACTGTGGTTGGCGCTCAACAGCGCCATCGTGGTCACCGAGCCGCTTTCCGACAAGCTGTGGAGCGAAATCGGCTGGGATGGCTACGAGGTGCTCGGCGACGCCGCGCACACTTACTGCTACGCCCAGCGCACCCGGGAAGGACGCATTGCCATGGGCGGGCGCGGGGTGCCCTATCGGTTCGGCTCGAAGACCGACGTTCGAGGGGTCACCCAGCAGGCGACGATCGACAAGCTGCATAAAATCCTGACGACGCTTCTGCCGCAGACCAAGGGGCTCAAGCTCGACCATGCGTGGTGTGGAACGCTGGGCGTGCCGCGCGACTGGTGCACGACGGTGGGCTTTGACAGGCAGACCGGAATAGGCTGGGCCGGCGGTTATGTCGGCCTCGGCGTTTCCACCTCGAACCTCTCGGGGCGCACTCTGCGCGATCTGCTGCTGGGCAACGACACCGAGTTGACGCGGCTTCCCTGGGTCAATCGAACCGTGCGCAAGTGGGAGCCAGAGCCGCTGCGCTGGCTTGGCGTCCATTCGATGTATCAGCTCTATCGAATTGCCGACGAGCGGGAAGCAAAGGGGCTGCCGCGCACGTCGCGGCTGGCCGCCCTGGCCGATCGCATCACCGGGCACTGAACCGCATCACTTCAGGAATTTAGCAATGATCGACTTCAAGACCTTCGCCCACCTGGCGCATATCGACCTCGGTGAGCCCCAGCCGAAGCCCACCTCGCTGGAAGGCGATCAGATGGAAGCAGCCAACACGCTTTGGACTTCCGAGGATGGCAAGATCGAAGTCGGTGTCTGGGAATGTTCGCAAGGCCAGTTCACCGCGCGCCGTGACACGAATTCCGAGATTTGCCACATCGTGTCCGGCCGCGTGACGCTGCACGGTCCTGGTGGCGCAGCCAAAGATGTCGGACCCGGCGAATTGCTCGTCCTGCCGCTTGGCTGGGAGGGCGAATGGACCATCCATGAGAAAACGCGCAAGCTTTACATCCTGCATTCGATCTGAACGCCGCGGGCACGTTCGCGACGGTACGGCAGTGGCCGCTGAACTAAACTAGACCCCTTCGACCAGCACGATCTCGCCGTCGGCCACCCTCTGCCGGATCGCGACGGCGCGCTGGTATTCGGGCGAGCGATAGCAATCGTGCGCCGCAGCCAATGACGGAAACTCGATGATCACGTTGCGGTCGCGGCCCGGCCCTTCTGCTTTTTCATGCGCACCGCCTCGTGCCAGGAAAACCGCGCCGAAACGATCGAAAGCCGGTTTGGCGGCAGTGACATAGTCCTTGTAGCCTTCCGCATCGCGCACATCGACGCGGGCGATCCAGTATCCCTTCGGCATGCTTGTTCTCCGAATTGTTAGGCCGAGCGCATTTCGTCAAGAATTGCTTCCGCGACCGCTCGCCTGTCGGCGGCGCTGACGATCGGCCGGCCGACGACGAGATGGCTGGAGCCGTTGCGGATCGCCTGCGCCGGCGTGACGACGCGTTTCTGGTCGCCATGGTCGCTGCCCTTGGGCCGTATCCCCGGCGTGACGACGGCCATGTTGGGGCCGACGATCCGGCGCACCGCCTCCGCTTCCTCGGCCGAGCAGACGATGCCGCCCATGCCGGCATGCAGCGCCTGCTCGGAGCGCCTCAGCACCAGCGTATGCGGGTCATGCTCATAACCGGCGTCGATCACGTCCCGCTCGTCCATCGAGGTCAGCACGGTGACGCCAAGCAGGCAGAGATCGCTGCCCCTGGCGGCCGCGACCGCTGCCTTCATCGTCTTCGGATAGGCGTGCAGCGTCAGCATGGTCATGCCCATCCTGGCAATGGCCTCGACGCCCTTGGCTACCGTGTTGTCGATGTCGAGCAGCTTCATGTCGAGGAAGATCCTGGTGCCGCCGCTGGCGAGCTCGCGGGCGAAGTCGAGGCCGCCGGCGAAGGCGAGCTGATAGCCGATCTTGTAGAAGGAGACGACCCCGTCGAGCTCGCGCACCACCGTCTCGGCGTCCTTCAGCGTCGGCACGTCGAGGCCGACGATCAGCCTGTCTTGCATGGTGCTGGCGCGCTTCCGGATCACGCCTCGATCCGCGTCGACAGCAGGCGCGAGGTTTCGATCAGCGTGCGGCATAGGTGCTCCATCGATCTGTGCAGTCGCTCGTCCCTGAAATTCCCGTCCTCGTCGAAGGCGTTGCCGCCCTCCGGGACAGAGCACTCCGGCGTCACCACCTCCATCTGGCAGCGCACCAGCACGGCGCGCAGGTGGTTGATGCAGCGTACCCCGGCGAAATGTCCTTTGGAAGACGAACAAAGGCCGGCGGGCTTGCCGGTGAACGGCCTGAACGACCGCCCGCCATCCGTGCGCACCCGGCTCACCCAGTCGATGGTATTCTTGAGCAGCGGCGGGATCGAGCCGTTATATTCGGGCGTCGCGATCAGCAACCCGTCATGGGCGACGATTTGCCGGGCAAGCCTGATGGCGTTCTCGGGAATGCCTTTCTCCTTTTCCAGATCCTCGTCGAGGATCGGCAGCGGATAGTCGGCAAGCGAGATGCGGGTCACCTCGGCGCCCTGCAGGGCGAGTTCCTTCTGCGCCACATCGGCGGTCCTGCCGCTGTAGGCGCCAGAGCGAATCGAACCGGCGAAGACGAGAATTTTCGCGATCACTGCCATCGGCCCCTTGTTCCCGGACAGGTACAGCCAGGGATCTGTCAAATCAACGCACCGGCGCAAAATCGAAAAGGGATCTTGGGGGCACATGAGTGAAGGGTGTGTTGAGATTCAGGTCAGGCCGAGCCGAAAATGGTTGGTTCCGAGAACCGGAGCGGAGCGTACTTGAAGTACGTGAGCACCGGAAGCGCAGGAAGCTGCCATTTGCAGGCCGGTCTCACCTGAATATCGGCACACCCTAATGCGCCCCGCGCCGGTAGATCCAAAGCTGCGTTGGCGGGATGTTGCGGATGACGAAATGGAAATGCTCGACCGTGTAGTCGCCGCGGCCGGGCGGGATCGGCGACAGCGGGCCGTAGGTCAGCTGCACGACCGGGCGGCCTGTCGGGATGCGGTCGAGAAGGCTTTCGACGTAGGCGACGCGCTGTTCGACCGGGAAATTGAGCAATGGCACGCCGGAGATGACAGAATCGAAGGTCAGGCCGCTCTTGTCGCCGAGCGTCGCATCGAGATTGAAGGCATCGCCCTCAATGACGTTGACGCCGGGATAGAGCTGGCGCAGATGGCGCACGAAATCGGGGGAGTATTCGACTGCGTAGAGATTTTCAGGCTTTACGCCGTGGGCGAGGATGGCTCGGGTGATGACACCGGTGCCGGGCCCGACTTCGAGCACCGGCAGGCCCGACATCGGGTTGACGACGGAGGCCATCTTGCGGGCCGTGATGGAACTGGTCGGCACGATCGAACCGACCGCCTTCGGCTTGTCGATCCAGCCCTTGAAGAACTTCAGTTCGTCGTCGAACTTCTCTGCCAGCGTCTTTCGCAGTCCGGGACCATGTGCCATGCAAGTTCTCCTGAACGGTCCCCCGAGTGGCTACTTAGCAGCTACGGGCTTCAAGGCAAGGCCGGTATAAGGTGCTGATGACGCTAGGGGAGCTTCCGCTCGGTTGTATTCTACATCCGATTGGCGAGAGTCGCCATCAGCGCTCGCTGAAGGTCTCGAAAAAGTCCTTCATGCGGGCGAAAAAGCCGCTCGACTGCGGCGAATTATCCTTCGAGGAAAGCTGCTCGAACTCCTCCAGCAGCTCGCGCTGGCGGCGGGATAGGTTCTGCGGCGTCTCGACCGCGGTCTGGATGTAGAGATCGCCGACATTGTGCTGGCGCAGCACCGGCATGCCCTTGCCCTTGAGGCGGAACTGGCGGCCGTTCTGGGTGCCTTCCGGCACCTTGACCTTCGTCTGGGTGCCGTCCAGCGTCGTCACCTCGAAGGAACCGCCAAGGGCAGCCGTCGTCATTGAGATCGGCACCTTGCAGTAGAGATCGGCGCCGTCGCGCTGGAAGAATTCGTGCGGCTTGACCGCCAGGAAAATATAAAGATCGCCCGACGGGCCGCCGCGCAGGCCGGCCTCGCCCTCATTGGCAAGGCGGATGCGGGTGCCGTCCTCAATGCCGGCCGGGATGTTGACCGACAGCGAGCGCTCCTCGGTGACGCGGCCCTGGCCGGCGCATTTCGCGCACGGCTCCTTGATGGTCTGGCCACGTCCCTGGCATTGCGGGCAGGTGCGCTCGATCGAGAAGAAGCCTTGCGTGGCGCGCACCTTGCCGTGGCCGTTGCACATCGAGCAGGTGACGGGCTGGGTGCCGGGCTTGGCGCCGCTGCCGGAGCATTCCATGCAGGAGATCGAGGCCGGCACGTGGATCTGCGCCGTCTTGCCGGCAAACGCCTCCTCCAGCGTGATTTCCATATTGTAGCGCAGGTCTGCACCGCGCTCGCGTCCGCCTGACGAGCGGCGCTGGCGCCCGCCCATCATGTCGCCGAAAATATCCTCGAAGATGTCGGCGAAACCGCCGGCGCCGAAGCCGTGTGCGCCGCCGTTCATGCCGCCCTGTTCGAAGGCGGCGTGGCCGAAACGGTCGTAGGCCGCCCGCTTCTGCGGATCCTTCAACGTCTCGTAGGCTTCGTTGATTTCCTTGAACTTGTGCTCGCAGGCATGATCGCCGGGATTGCGATCGGGGTGGAACTGCATGGCCAGCTTGCGGAAAGCGCTCTTGAGCTCCTTCTCGTCGGCCCCCTTTTGCACGCCCAGCGTTTCGTAGAAATCAGCTTTCATCTTTTCCCGCAGTCCGGATATTCAACGTCTTGAAGCACTTTGCGTCGTTCGCCGGCACGCTGTTCCGATTTAGGTGCGATGGAGCCGGGATGCCAGTGTTGACACGGGCTTGCCCGCACTTTTTCGATCAGCCACGCACTTTTTCGGCCAGAGTGGCAAAAAAGCCCGGCTTTACGCCGGGCTTTACTACAGCGCCGCGCGTCCTGTTGGACACGCAAAGGACGCTATAGCACTTTGATTTTTGCGCATGATCCTTTCCGGAAATCGATTCCGATTTCGGGGTCATGCGCCTAAACCTGCCGGCAGGCCGCTTAGGCCGACTTCTTCTTGTCGTCGTCCTCGTTGATTTCCTCGAAGTCGGCGTCGACCACGTCGCTGTCCTTGGCGGCGTCCGCCTTGGCGTCAGCTTCCGCGGCTTCCTTCTGCGAAGCCTCGTACATGGCCTGGCCGAGCTTCATCGAGGTTTCGGCGAGCGCCTGCGTCTTGGCTTCGATCTCGGCCGCGTCGTCGCCTTCGGCAGCGGTCTTCAGCGCCGCGATCGCATCGGCGATCGCCGTGCGGTCGGCCTCGGAAACCTTCTCGCCATATTCCTTCAGCGACTTCTCCGAGGAATGCACCAGCGCCTCGGCCTGGTTGCGAGCCTCGACCAACGCGCGCCGCTTCTTGTCGGCCTCGGCATTGGCTTCGGCGTCCTTCACCATCTTCTCGATGTCGGCGTCCGAAAGGCCGCCAGACGCCTGAATGCGGATCTGGTGCTCCTTGCCGGTGCCCTTGTCCTTGGCCGAGACGTTGACGATACCGTTGGCGTCGATGTCGAAAGTGACCTCGATCTGCGGCACGCCACGCGGCGCCGGCGGAATGCCGACCAGGTCGAACTGGCCGAGCGCCTTGTTGTCGGCGGCCATTTCACGCTCGCCCTGGAAGACGCGGATGGTCACGGCCGATTGTGAATCCTCGGCAGTCGAGAACACCTGGCTCTTCTTGGTCGGGATCGTCGTGTTGCGCTCGATCAGCCGCGTGAACACACCACCCAGCGTCTCGATGCCGAGCGACAGCGGCGTCACGTCAAGCAACAGCACGTCCTTGACGTCGCCCTGCAGCACGCCGGCCTGGATGGCGGCGCCCAATGCGACGACCTCATCCGGATTGACGCCCTTGTGCGGCTCCTTGCCGAAGAACTGCTTCACGATCTCCTGGATCTTGGGCATGCGGGTCATGCCGCCGACCAGGACGACCTCGTCGATTTCGCCGGCCTTCAGGCCGGCATCCTTGAGCGCCGCCTTGCAGGGTTCGATCGTGCGCTGGACGAGATCCTCGACCAGGCTCTCGAACTTCGCCCGCGTCAGCTTCAACGTCAGGTGCTTGGGGCCGGTGGCATCGGCGGTGATGAAGGGCAGGTTGATCTCGGTCTGCGTTGTCGACGACAGCTCGATCTTGGCCTTTTCGGCCGCTTCCTTGAGGCGCTGAAGCGCGAGCTTGTCGCTGCGCAGGTCGATGCCCTGTTCCTTCTTAAACTCGGCCGCCAGATATTCGACCAGACGCATGTCGAAATCCTCGCCGCCGAGGAAGGTGTCGCCATTGGTCGACTTCACCTCGAACACGCCGTCGCCGATTTCGAGCACCGAAATGTCGAACGTGCCGCCGCCAAGGTCATAGACGGCAATGGTCTTGCCTTCCTTCTTGTCGAGGCCGTAGGCAAGTGCGGCCGCGGTCGGCTCGTTGATGATGCGCAGCACTTCCAGGCCGGCGATCTTGCCGGCATCCTTGGTTGCCTGGCGCTGGGCGTCGTTGAAATAGGCCGGAACGGTGATGACCGCCTTCTCGACCTTCTCGCCGAGATAGGCTTCCGCCGTTTCCTTCATCTTCTGCAGGATCATTGCCGAGATCTGGCTGGGCGACTGCTTCTTGCCGCCGGCCTCGACCCAGGCGTCGCCATTGTCGCCCTTGACGATCTGGTAGGGGACAAGCTTCTTGTCCTTTTCCGTAACCGGATCGTCATAGCGGCGGCCGATCAGGCGCTTGACCGCGAAGATGGTGTTTTCAGGGTTGGTGACCGCCTGGCGCTTGGCCGGCTGGCCGACGAGGCGCTCGCCGTCGCTGTTGATGGCGACGATGGAAGGGGTCGTGCGCGCGCCTTCCGCATTCTCGATGACCTTCGATTCCTTGCCGTCCATGATGGCGACGCAGGAGTTGGTGGTCCCCAGATCGATACCGATTACTTTTGCCATTTTTCTAATCTCTCCGCTAAGCAGGCTCTCAGGACCCGTACAGGCGTTCCGACGAAAGCCCCTGTTCACAAGAAATTCCGCTTCGGCAACCGGCATTCCGGCGCCGAACGGCTTGGCGCGTATATAAGAACAGGCTGCGCGGCGCGCAAGCATTCTGCGCAAGGCATCCAACACATCCTTTTCTCGGCCCGGCCAGGGTTCTCCGGCCCATGAACCTTTCCGCGTCGGTTCGCGACTGACACCCAGATGCGCTGCGTGGTGCGGCCCTGGAAAGGAAAGGCCATGACTGGAAATCCAGGCTCGGCGCGACCACCGCTTTCGGGGTGGGGTCGCTATGCCAGGCGTTCCGCTGGTTCCGTTGACCATGCGTAAGAGCCGGCATATCGTGATTACGAGGAAAGCAGACAAATTCGATCAGGGAAAACGTGCCGGGACGTCGCGCCTTGCCCTGGTTTGCGCGGAAACACCGGATGTTTCTCCCGTCGCCCGCGGGGGGAATTCCATGTCTTGCGACCACGGCGCGTTCGTACGCTCTCGTGCTGGCCGTTTGCGCCGTGCGATGCAAACAGCCAGCGGCTTTCCGGCGTTGGCGCTCGCCACCATCCTGTGGCTTGGCGGTGCCGTGCAGGCGCAGGAAACGCAGATCATCTATCCAGGCTCGATGGCGGTGACCGGATTTTCCGGTACCGTCATTCGTGATCCTGAGGAGGGCCTGCCGCCCAGCGTCGACCGGGTCGACGAGACCTTTATCGACACGACGCGCGCAACCTTGCGCGTCTTTGACGTTTCAAGGCTGGGCGGGCGGGCCTCCGGCCAACTCGTCTTCACGCCGCCGCCCTTCGAAGTGACGGCCGGGCAGATCGGCCAGGTGTTCGGCATCACCTATGACGACGGCGTACGCGACGGTTCTCCCTCGGGCATTGCGAACCTCTATGCCGGCGCCACCTCGCTGCATGGCGTCAGCATCGTCACGTCAGACGAAGATGCGGACGGTCGTCCCGAGCGGCAGCGTCATGGTGCTGCCGGCGCCACCTTCATGGACGGCCAGTTCGGCACCGAGAACGGTGGCGGACCGGGCACGATCTGGAAGATCGACGGCATCACCGGCCAGGTCAGCAAATTCGCCGACCTCGAAACCAACAGCGGCCCTGGCATCGGCGACGTCACCTTCGACACTATCCGCCGCCAGTTCTTCGCCAGCGACCTCGACACCGGTCTCATCCACCGCATCGACGCCAACGGCACGCTGGTCGACAGGTTCGACCATGGCGTTGCCGGACGCCCGGCGCACGGGCTGGCCCCGCTTGCCGACGATGGCTTGGTGATGGACATCGAGGATGCTGCCTTCGACAGCGAGGACCCCGACAGCTGGGGTTATACGCAGGATGAGCGTCGCGTCTGGTCCGTCGCCTATCACGGCGGCCGCCTCTATTATTCCGTCGCTGAAAAGGCCGATCTCTGGTCGGTGGGCGTTGCCCGCGACGGCAGCTTTGCTGGCGACCCGCGCTGGGAATTGGCGGTCAAGGCCGACAACGGCCACGCCGTCACCGACATCGCTTTCGACATCAGCGGCTTCATGTACCTGGCCCAGCGCGGCCCGGTGGAAAACCGCTACGACTACAGCCGGTTCGCCGATACCGGCACGGGTGAGGTCTTCCGCTACGGGCGCGAAAACCCGGACGATCCGGCGACGGAATCAATCTGGGTGGAAATGCCGCAGGACTATGCGGTCGGCTTCCCGCAAGACAACCGGCAGTCGGCTGGCGGCCTCGACCTGCAATATGGCTATGACGCCGACGGCAATCTCGACGCGAGCATCTGCACCGAGACGCTGGTCAAGACCGCAGACAAGTTGCGCGACAACCCCGCGCTTGCCGAACGGCTTGCCGGCGGCGGGCCGCTCGCCGTGCACGGTGTGCAGATCACGCCGACGGCGCTGGTCAAGCCAGCCAACGTGCCGCCTTTCGGCGCGTGGTTCGTCGACTTTGACGGCTATGTCGAAGACCCCGAGGTAGAAGGCCCTGAGGCAGAAGGGCATGTCGGCGACGTCGAAGTCTGGCATCCCTGCGAAGGCCGTGCCGGCTACAATGAGCAGATACCGGGCGGCGGTTACCTGCCGCCTTTCTATCCGCCTGATTTTCCGCGGCCCGGCGGCATGCCTCCTTGCCTCGACAACGACCGCGACTGCGCCTCGATCCCGATCTGCCGGCGTGGCGACCGGGGCCGCGACTGCCGGCCGCCGGTGGAAAAGAAGGTCGATTTGATCCTGAAGAAGCGTGCCCGCACCCAGGTCTGCACGGCAGATGGTGTCTGCACCTTCGTGATCGATATCATCAACAACGGCAACGTCCGCTACGACGGGCCGCTGACGGTTACCGACACCTATCCGGGTGGCGTGCCGGCATCGTCGAGCTTCGGCCCGATCCCGCCATGGACATGCGGACCGAACGGCCCCGGCCAGTTCCGTTGCGACAATGCCGGCATCGTGCTCTCGCCGGGCGCCTCGACGCCGATCTTCGTCAAGGCGGTGATGCCGGCCGGTTACCGGCCAAACACGGTCGAGAACTGCGCCGAGGTGAAAGCCATCCCCGGCGAGAACAACCTCACCAACAACAGGGCCTGCGCCAGGCAACGCATCCGTCATCCCGACAGCGGCAAGCCGGCCATGCGCATCACCAAGATGTGCAGGGGAGCGCTGGCCGGTGCTGCGGCCGTCACCTGCCGCATCACCGTCATCAGCACCGGCACCAGTGCCCCCACCGGTCCGGTTTGGGTCAACGATGCCGCCACGCTGGTGGCTGGCGGCGCGCCCGTCCAGATCCAGACCGTCACTCCCGACGGCGCGGAATGGACGTGCGGACCGGTTCCGGCAAATGCGTTGTCGTGCCAGATTCCCGGCGCCGTCATGACGCCCGGAACCAGCCGCCACTTCGACGTGGCGCTTGCGGCGAATGGCGTGTTCGAGAACTGCGCACGCGGTTCCTACGGTCCGGCGCCAGGAGACGACATCGTCCATCCGATCGGCAGGGCCTGCGCCAAGGGTGGCGGCGCCTCGAGCATCCGTGTCGAGAAGACCGGCGATGCCGAGTGCCGGATCGGCCAGCCCTGCTCGTTCGAGTTGACCATCGCGAATGATGGGAAAAACGCCTTCTCCGGTCCGGTTCGCATTGGTGATGCGATCGGTGTCGAAGGCCTCGGCCGGCTGGAAGGCGTGGCGATCATCTCGATCGACCCGCCCTTCGGCTGTGCGCCGGAACCGGCGACCTTGCCGGCATCCTGCATCGCCAACCTGACGCTCGGCGCCGGGGAAAGCCACGTTCACCAAGTGACTGTGATCATTCCCGACGACGGCCGCCTGGCCAATCTGCAGGGCACCGTCAGCGGCCAGAACTGTGTCGGCGTGCTGTCGCCCGATACGCCGATGCGAGGTGCCGGCAAAATGCTCTCCCGCGAGTCGGCCAATGTGCAGGGCGATCGCGGCAAGGCCTATGCCTGCCATCCCTTCACCATCAAGAAACAGGTGAAGAAGGCGTGCTCGCAGGGCCTCGTCATGAACGACGCCGGCCGCTGCGTCTGCCCGCAAGGCACCACTTTCCGCAACGGCCAGTGCTCGTCGGCTGGCGGCACGGTCATCATACCGAAGCCGAAGGAGCGCTGCGTGCTGCTCAAGGGCCAGATCCGTACCTCCGACGGGCGTTGTGTCTGCCAGCGCGGAACCGAGCTGGATAACCGCAGGTGTGTGTCGACCGACGAGCCGCCGGCACGCCTGTGCAAGCTGCTGCCTGGCCAGATCCGCACCAAGAGCGGCGATTGCGTCTGTCCGAGACGGACGGAACTGAGGGGCAGGGCCTGCATGCCGATCGTCACGAAGCCGGCCGTTGAACAGTGCACCATCCGCGGCCAAGTTCACAACAAACGTGGCGCCTGTGTCTGCCCGCGCGGGACCGAGGTGATCAGAGGCGCATGCCGCCGGGCACAGCTGGAGTGCGCGCCTGGCTCCGGGCTGATCAACGGCCGGTGTCAGCCGATCATCAGGCGGCGCTGCCCGGTCGGGACAGTCGGACGGTACCCAGACTGCACTCCGATCCGCAGGGCGCCGACGCTGCAGATTAATCCGAACCTGCTGCTGAACCCGAGCATCCTGCAGCAGCCGAGGCGCAGGCCGCGGGCTCTCCAGTAGGGTCCCGGGCTCAGCCCAGCACCAAGACCTCGCCCGAGCAATCCGGCGGGGTTTTTTCGTCCGTCGGACGTGTTTCAGCCGCTGCGTGAACCTTATCGCCGCAGTCGGCGACAAACTCCCCGAAGCAACATTTCAGGGAGAGAGAAAATGTCTTCAGCCAAACATGCTTTCCGCAACACGGCAGCGGCCGCTGCCCTGATCGCAGCTGCGCTCGCCACCACGCCGGCCTTCGCCAAGCAGGCGAACATCAAGTCAATGTCGTTCAACACCGAAAGCGCCAACACGACAATCCATGTCGGCTCGAGCGACAAGCAAAAATGGGACACGCTGAAAAGCGGCAACGTCCAGTTCTGGGGCCACATGAAGCTCAACACACGGTGGCCAGGCTATGTGCAGGACGTCGGCGTGGCGCTCGGCGTTTGTGGACCGGGCCAGTGCGGCGCGTTTCCTCCGATCTGGAGCGCCTCGCCTGTCAGCCGCGACTACGATCACCAGCAAAATTTCTCCTTCGACCCCTCAATCATGCCGCTGTCCTCAGCTAGCGGTATCGCCGTCGTGCCTTACGGCGACCAGATCATCGCCAGGTGCAACCAGCACCTCCAGCCCGATGGGCCGACAAAATCCTACTCGTTCACGCACAGTTTTCATGCGAGCTTCTCGGCACTCACCGACACGGCGCTCGACATGGACAATGCGGTCAGCGAGGCCCAGGGCGGCAGCTGGCCCCATCCGCTGTACGACTCGCACTATGCCGAGCATGGCTCGTTCGACGTCCAAATCGTCTGCGACCCCGTCATCAAGCCGCCGGTTCAGGACGTCGCCAATGATTTCGGCGAATTCGACGTCGAAAACGTCAAGCTGTTCCTGACCACCTACCAGTCGAACCAGGCCGGCTCGACGCCCGGTACGGTCTGCCCGTCGTTGAAGGTCACGAGCCGGGCGCAGGCCAACCAGGCCGGGCCGGTGTCGATGCGCATCTGGCGCCAGAAGAACGACGGGCCGATCACCTCCGAGGTGCAGCAGGCGTGGGCGTCATACGACGCGACCAAGAATGGCTATTTCGCCACCTATGAGAAATGGGAGGACGTCGGCGCCACCGCCTATTTCCAGTACAAGACCGAGATCATCGGCAACGGCCCGTTCGAACCTTTCGACGGCTGGAAGGACATCACCGTCCATTGCACCGGCGCGGGTGGGGGCGGCTTCACCGACGCACCTCAGGATAACCCCGAAAACCCGCCGGCGCATTCGGACTGGCAAGGCGAGGTCACCGTCTCGGACAGCGCTGGCTTCAAAAAACTCTGCCCGCGCAAAGGCCAGGTGGCGTTCGAGGTCGAGCGCGATGCGCCGGGTGCGTTTCACTACCGCATCAGTTGCTCGAACGGCGCATTCTTCACCGGCACGACAGCCGCCTTTAACAATGGCGGTGTGTTCAAGGCGAGTGCCGCACACGAACTTAGCATCGTCAGAACCCGCTCGATCCAGTGCACCCTGCAGGAGATCAAGCAGAACGGTTCGATCGCCACCGTCGACAACAGCACGGAGGATTTTACCTGCATCAAGCGCAATTTTGATCCGAATGCCGATGGTCTGGCGGTCGATACGCGACCCAATCCCGGCAAACCGCAACTTCCGCCGGTCGTCATCGATGCCGGCCGCACATGCCTGCCGAGCCAAAGGCTGATCCGTGGCAAATGCGTCGACAGGCCGGTCGTGGCTGCCTGCCGCAGCACCGAAAAGCGTGTCGACGGCAAATGCGTTGGGGTCAGCATCCACTGCCTGCCCGGTCACCATCAGGTCGGCCTGAAATGCGTGCGCAATGCAGTGATCGCCGACAGGTGTAAGCGCGACGAACAGCGCATCGATGGGAGATGCGTGCACAAGCCCTCCATCATTGTCGATTGCAAGCGCGGCTATCATCTGGTCGGCAATGCATGCGTCAAGAAGCCGGTGATCGTCACCGCCTGCCGGGCAACCGAAAAACTGCTGCGTGGACACTGCGTGCCCAAGCACCCTGTGAAGAAGCTCAACCTGCAGAAAGTGAAGCAAGGCAGCGGCAAGGTGTTGCCGCCACGACCGGCCAGGCCGCGGCATCCCGTGAACTGAAATCGCGACGCTTGAACAGGGGAGAGAGGTGGCCGATGCTGCCTCTCTCCTTTCGCGCTGGCACCGGATTCCTGTCGACAAGCAGCGCTGAGACGATTACGGCGAAGGCGGGCTCGAGAACGGGAAGCGAACATGGCTCAAAAGACCCTGATCGCGCCATCGGTGCTGGCGTCGGATTTTTCGAAGCTCGGCGACGAGGTCGAGGCGGTGGTGGCGGCCGGCGCCGACTGGATCCATCTCGACGTCATGGACGGGCATTTCGTGCCCAACATCACCTTCGGCCCGCCGGTGATCAAGGCGATCCGCAACCGCACCAAAACCTTTTTCGACTGCCATCTGATGATCGCGCCGGCCGATCCCTATCTGCAGGCGTTCGCCGAAGCCGGCTGCGACGGCATGACGGTGCATGCCGAGGCCGGGCCGCATCTCGACCGTTCGCTGCAGACGATCAGGAACTTGGGCAAGAAGGCCGGCGTGTCGCTAAACCCGGCGACGCCGGAAACGGCGATCGAATACGTGCTCGATCGGCTCGATCTGATCCTGATCATGACCGTCAATCCGGGTTTTGGCGGCCAGGCCTTCATCCCGGAGGTCGTCGACAAGGTGAAGCGGGTGAAGGCGCTGATCGGCAATCGGCCGATCCGGATCGAGATCGACGGCGGCGTCTCGCCCGAAACCGCGCCACTGGTCACCGCCGCCGGCGCCAGCGTGCTGGTCGCCGGTGCGGCTATCTTCAAGGGCGGCAGCGTCGAAGCCTATCGGGCGAACATCGAGGCGATCAGGACAGCGGCCGACCAGGTGGCCGGCTGACGCTGCCGGCGCGACGTCATAGGCACGCGCTGTTCTCCCCAGCCGGTCAGGAATTCGTTGGCCGACGCCGGTGCGCCTGCGCTCGTGACATGCGATCCCCAGCCAAAATGGCCTTGTCCATTTTTGCCGATTTTATTGGCATATCCAAAACTACCATCCATATTCTCTGTCTCACCCTGATGCCTCTCCGGACCCTCCCGCAGGCTCCCCTTCGACGGTCGGATCGATGAATCGCAGCCCCTTCTTCGCTGACCTGCTGAACACCATCGCCGACCGCGGCCGGATGATGCTGAACCTCGTGCGCGGTGACGAGCCGGTTTCGGCCGACAGCCTGGCACGTTTGTGCGTCCGTCTGCTTTCCAGCCAGGGGGAGGCATCGGGCGTCGCCTATGCAAGAGAAATACTCGATCGCTGGCGAACTCTCGGCGCCGATGGCAGGCTGGCTTTCCTGCATGTACTGCGCGATCGTTTCGGCACCGATCACACCAGGCTTGCCGCCGCGGTGGATGCCTATCGCGCCGCGCCGGACGATCGTTCGGCACTTGCCCTGCACGACGCCGCCGAGCCGGCCAGGCAGGAGCTTTTGCGCCGCCTGAACCTGGCGCCCGGCGGCATCGAGACGCTGGTGCGCATGCGCGAGGATCTGCTTTCCCGGCTGCCCACATTGCCCGATCTCGCCATCGTCGATGCCGACTTCACGCACCTGCTGTCGTCATGGTTCAACCGCGGCTTCCTGGTGCTGCGGCGGATCGACTGGTCGACGCCGGCCAACATCCTGGAGAAAATCATCCGCTACGAGGCGGTGCATGCCATCCACACCTGGGACGATCTGCGCCGCCGGATCGAGCCCGCCGACCGGCTCTGCTATGCGTTCTTTCATCCGCAGCTCGGCGACGAGCCGCTGATCTTCGTCGAAGTCGCGCTCACCCGGGCGATGCCGACGACGATCGCCGAACTGCTCGCCGACGAGCGGCCGCTGGTGCCGCCGCGGCAGGCTACGACGGCGGTGTTCTATTCCATCTCCAACTGCCAGGAGGGTCTGCGCGGCATCTCCTTCGGCAATTTTCTGATCAAGCAGGTGGTCGAGGACCTGCGCCGCGACCTTCCCGGCCTGACCGATTTCGTCACCTTGTCGCCAGTGCCGGGCTTTGCCCGCTGGCTGGCCGAGCAGGCCGAAACCATCCCCTCCGCCACTGAGGCGCTGGATCTCGTCGCCGACGAGGGCTGGCATGCAGATGCTGCCGTGCGCGACCGCGCAGGCCAAGTCCTGCTTCCGCTTGCGGCACAGTATTTCCTCGAAGCTCGCACCGCCTCCGGCAAGGTGATCGACCCGGTCGCCCGCTTCCATCTCGGCAATGGCGCGCGGCTGGAGCGCATCGACCTTTTCGGCGATCTGTCGCCCCGCGCCTTGCGTCAGGCGCATGGCCTGATGGTCAATTATCGCTACAAGCTCGACGACATCGAGAAGAACCACGAGCTGTTCGCCGCCAGGAACGATGTGGCGGCCGCGCCCGCCGTGCGCCGCCTGCTGCCGAAACCGACGAGACCGTCTGCACCGCGCCTTCCGGCGCCAGCCCAGGTGATTGGGGACAAGAGGGACAGTTGAGCAACCAGCCGCTTCAGGCTGCGAGCCAAACGGCTGATATCTTAGGCACCCTTTGGGACACCGACCTCGAAAACCCTCTTGCCTTCTATCCAGACGCCCTTGACGTCCAATTCGTCCGAGAGTGCAACGATATCGGCGGCGGTGCTGTTGGCGAAGCGCCCGAGCCGGTGTGATTGGCCGATCGCCTGCGCCGGATAGAGCGAAGCCATGCGCAGGACCTCCGACAGGTCCAGTCCGACGATGCGGTGGACGAAGCGGACGGCGGCGATCATGTCGAGATCGGCGCCCGCCAGCGTCCCTTCGGCAAGCCGCAGGCTGCCGTCCCTGCGGTAGACGGCGCGGCCGTTCAGTGTGAACGAGGTCATGTCGGTGCCGATCGTCGCCATCGCGTCGGTGACCAGGAAAATCCTTGCCGGGCCCTGCTTGGCGCGCAAAGCGATGGCCATGGCGGCGGGATCGACATGGATGCCGTCGGCGATGATCCCGGCAAACAATGTGCCGGTATCGATGGCGGCACCCGCCAGACCCGGCTCGCGGTTGCCGATCTGGCTCATGGCGTTGAACAGATGGGTGACCATTGTTGCGCCGGCGTCGGCAAACGCGCGCGCCTTGGCATAGGAGGTGTCGGAATGGCCGAGGCTGACGACGACGCCGGCCCCGACCAGCGCCGAAACCCTCGCCGGCTCCACCGATTCCGGCGCTACAGTCGTCAGCAGCACCGGCAGGTTTTTCCGCGCCGCAATCAGCATCGCCTGGTCGGCATCCAGCATCGGCCGGATCAGCGCCGGGTCATGCGCGCCCTTGCGGGCGATCGACAGATGCGGGCCTTCGAGATGCAGGCCCAAAAAGCCCGGCACCTTTTGCCGTGCGGCCTCGGCCCCGGCGGCAACCGCCGACGCGGTGATCTCAGGCGTGTCGGTGATCAGCGTCGGCAGCAGCGCGGTCGTGCCGAAAGGCGCATGTGCCCGGCAGATGGTCTCGATCGAGGCGACATCGGGGTGGTCGTTGAGCATGACGCCGCCGCCGCCATTGACCTGCAGGTCGACGAAGCCCGGTGCAAGCATGCCGCCGCCGGTTTCGATAGGCTCGACGCCGGACGGAACGGCTCCGGCGGCGACGATGGCCTCGACGAGACCGTCTCGCACGACAAGGGCAGCGTCGTCGTGCCAGTCGTCGCCGTCAAAAATCCGGGCGCCAGTCAGGGCAAAACGGTCGCTCATATGGTTTCCGTCACCTTGCGCAGATTGGGCGGCGTGTCCGGATCGAGACCGCGATGGCGGGCAAAGGCCTCGACGAAGCCATAGAAGGACACGATCAGCGCCAGCGGGTCGGTCAGTGGATGGCCGGTGGCGACATGCGGCAGGTGCTGAGCGCTTGTCGCCTTGTCCGAAGTCACGAAGACGGCCGCGCCCTTGCTCGCCAGGCTGTCGGCGGCCTCTGCGACCGACGGCTCGGAAGCATCGTGGGCGGCGAGCGCCAGCACCGGAAAATCAGGCCCGACCAGCGCCAGCGGGCCATGCATCACTTCGGCAGCGCTATAGGCCTCGGCGTGCATGGCGCAGGTTTCCTTGAATTTCAGCGCCGCCTCATTGGCGATCGCCGCGGACGGACCACGACCGAGGATGAACAGAGACTTCTGCGTCTCAAGGGCGCTGGCCAGCGCCATCCAGTCGCAGGCGATCGCCTTGCGGAAATGTTCTGGCAAACGGGCGAGCGCCGCCAGCAACTTGTCGTCCCCGGTGCTATGCGCCATCAAGGCGAGGCCGGCGACGGCTGAATTGACGAAGGTCTTCGTCGCCGCGACGCTGCGCTCCGGGCCGGCCAGGATGTCGATGGCATAATCGCAGGCCCGCGCCAGCGGCGAATCGGCGGTGTTGGTGATGGCGACGGTCAGCGAACCGCCAGCTCTCGCGGCTTGCGCCATGGCGACGATGTCCGGGCTCTTGCCCGACTGCGAGATCGCCAGGCAGGCCGAGCCGGCCAGCTTGAGCCTGGCGCCATAGATCGAAGCGATCGACGGGCCGACCGACGCGACCGCGAGGCCGGCGGTCAGTTCCACCGCATACTTCATGAAGGTGGCGGCATGGTCGGAGGAGCCGCGCGCCACGGTGACGACGAAGTTTGGATCGCGCTCGCGAATGCCGCGCCCGGCCTCGGTCAGTACCGCCGCCGAGCCGTCGAGCAGGCGGGCAGTCGCCTCCGGGATCTCCTCGATCTCGCGCCGCATATAGGTAATTGTCGCGCTCATGGCCGGCCCTCTTCGCCCGGCCCGCTCAGCCGGAGCTCGGCGACGAAATCATAGGCGTCGCCCCTGTAGATCGAGCGGGTGAATTCGATCACCTTGCCGCTCGCCAGATAGGAAATACGCTCGATGTGCAGGCCGGCAATGCCAAGCGGCACTTCGAGCAGGCGCGCGTCGTCGTCGCCGAGATTGGCGGCGGAGATGCGCTGCACCGCCCGCACCGGCCGATGGCCGGTCGTTTCAAGCGCCGCGTAGAGCGACGAACCGATCGCCGCCGGGTCGGGCAGCACGCTGGCAGACAGTGCCGCGCGCTCGATCGCCAGCGGCGTTTCGTTGGCGATGCGCAGCCGCGCCACCCGCGCCACCAGTTCGTTCGACGACAGGCCGAGCACCATCATCTCGTCCGGCGAGGGCGCATAGAGGCCGCGGTCGAGCCAGGCCGAACGCACCGCCATGCCGCGCCGCGCCATATCCTCGGTGAAGGACGTCAGCCGCGACAGCGACTGCTCGACGCGCTCCATCCGCGGCGCGACGAAGGTGCCGGAGCCGTGACGCTGGACAAGGATGCCGTCCTTGACCAGATCCTGCACCGCCTTGCGCACGGTGACCCGCGAAATGTCGGCCTTGCTGGCGATGTCGCGCTCGGACGGCAGCGCGTCGCCCGGTCCGATCAGGCCGCGATTGACCGCGTCCTCGATGCTCTTCCTGAGCTGCAGATAGAGCGGCGCGCCGCTTTGCGCCGACTGTTTCAGCGTGGCGAATATCTGGTCGGCGGCCTCGCTCATCGCGCCGCCTCCGTCGCGTTCGAGAAAACGCGCACCGCCATCTGCACGGCGCCGCCCAGCGCATCGTCGAGCGGCGGCTTCAGCAGCGCCCGGTAGCGCGCCGACAGGCGTGGTGCATAGAGCGGCGCCAGCCCGCCAAGCAGGCAGAGCGGATCGTCGTCGCCGAGATCGAGCACGCCAAGTGCTGCCTCGACATCGGCGATTGCCTTGTCGAGGATCCAGTTGGCGACGATGTCGCCCTTTTCGGCATGCTCGAAAACCTTGGGCGCGAAGCCGCCGAAATCGCCGGGTTTTGCGTTGGTGGTGAACTCGACCAAATCCTCGGGATTGTCGCGGAAGATGGCGAGCATGGCCTGCGTCAGCGGCGATCCCTGGCGGATGCCGTCATAGGCGAGCAGCGTCTGCTCGAGCAGGTCGCGGCCGATGCGGGCGCCGCTGCCCTGGTCGCCAACCTGGAATCCCCAGCCGCCGATGGCGCGCGACTTGCCGTTTTTGCGCGCCATATAGGCGGTGCCGGTGCCGAGGATGGCCATGGCGCCGTCACCGGAGCCGACCGCGCCTTCCAGCGCGATCTCGGCGTCGGTCTCGACGCGGCTGACGCTGAACGGCAGGATCGCTTCGAGCTGCTGCCTGTAGGTGCCGACATTGGCGCCGGCGAGGCCGAGGATGGCCGGGGTCTGCGGGATCAGTTCGGGGTCCTGCCCGGCGGCGACAAAGGCCTGCCTTGCCGCCTCTACGATGTTGGCCCTGGCGCCGGTGAGATCGGTGCGGATGTTGGCCGCACCGCTCTTGGCGCGGCCGACGACAGTCCCGTCCACCGTTGCAAGAGCCGCCCTGCAGCTGGTGCCGCCGCCATCGATGCCAAGCACGAATTTCACACGATTTCTCCTCCTGGCGGATAATACCAATAAAATACCAATAGCCAAGGCTTAATTTTCATTTCAAAAAGATTAAGGCGTATTCTATTGAAAAACCTACGCATTTTGACGAAAGGACAGTTCCGAGGCAGGGAAATCGCTAATGCGTGTGGACAAGTGGTATTTTTTTGGTATTGTTTTCTGGATTGGAGGGAAAGCGGATGGCCGAAACGCGTACCGAAGCGCTTCACCAGAATGCCGAGGGACTGGACATCCAGGCTCCGGACGCCATTCTTTCCTCGTTGGCCAACGCGCAGATCGAGGCCGCCAAGGCGGTGCGCGGCGCCGTTCCGGCCATCGCCAAAGCCGCCGAGATCATCGCCAGCCGGCTGAACAGCGGCGGCAAGCTCGCTTACGCGGCAGCCGGCAGCTCGGGCCTGATGGCGCTCGCCGATGCGCTGGAGCTGCCGGGCACCTTCGGCATTCAGCGCGACCGTATCGCCATCCTGATCGCCGGTGGCGACGATGCCTTCAAGGCACTGGCCGGCGGGCCGGAGGACGACACCGACGAAGCCTCGGCAGCGGTTGCCGCTGCCGGCATCGGCGAGGGCGACTGCCTGATCGCGGTCTCGGCCAGCGGCTCGACGCCCTATGCGGTCAGGGCGATCGAGGACGCCAGGCGCCGCGGTGCGGCAACCATCGCCATCGCCAACAACAAGCATGCGCCGCTGCTTCGGCTGGCCGACATCGCCATATTGCTCGAAACGCCGCCTGAGCTGATCGCCGGCTCGACGCGCATGGGCGCCGGCACCGCGCAGAAGATCGCGCTCAACATGCTGTCGACGCTGGCCGCAATCCATCTTGGCCATGTCCATGACGGCTACATGGTCAATCTCATGGCCGACAACATCAAGCTGCGCGACCGCGCCGCCCGCATCGTCGCCGCCATCAGCGGACGCGACAGGGACGATGCGGCGCGCCTGCTCGAGAACAGCGGCGGCGCCGTCAAGACCGCCATTCTGCTCGCCGCCGGCGCCGCCAGTGCCGACGCGGCGCAGAAGATACTGGAAGGGACCGGGCAGAAGCTGCGACCGGCGCTTTCCGCGATCGAGGGGAGCATGGGGCGCAAAGCCTCTGTTCTCAAAACCGAACCTGAAAAAGGTCAACAGGGAGACTGAGCATGACAACGAAACTACTGACGGCACTTCTTCTCGGCACCAGCATTCTCGGCTCGGCCGGAATGGCCTATGCCCAGGACGTAACGCTCAACATCGAAAGCTGGCGCGGCGACGACCTTGCCATCTGGAAGGACAAGCTGATCCCGGCTTTCGAAGCCAAGAACCCCGGCATCAAGGTGGTGTTCGCGCCGTCGGCGCCGACCGAATATGACGCCGCGATGGGCGCCAAGCTCGCCGCCGGCTCGGCGGGCGACCTGATCACCTGCCGCCCGTTCGACAAGTCGCTGGAGCTGTTCAAGAAGGGCAATCTCGCCGATATCTCGACGCTGCCCGGCATGGAGAATTTTTCCGACGTCGCCAAGGCCGCCTGGCAGACCGACGACGGCAAGTCGAGCTTCTGCGTGCCGATGGCTTCCGTCATCCATGGCTTCATCTATAACAAGGACGCCTTCGACCAGCTCGGCATCAAGGTGCCGACGACCAATGAGGAATTCTACGCCGCGCTCGATAAGATCAAGGCCGATGGCACCTACATCCCGATGGCGATGGGCACCAAGGACCTCTGGGAAGCCGCGACAATGGGCTACCAGAACATCGGCCCGAACTACTGGAAGGGCGAGGAAGGCCGCACCGCGCTGATCAAGGGCGAGCAAAAACTGACCGACCCGCAGTGGGTCGCGCCGTTTGCCGAACTCGCCAAATGGAAGCCCTATCTCGGCGACGGCTTCGAGGCGCAGACCTATCCGGACAGCCAGAACCTGTTCACCCTCGGCCGCGCCGCCATCTACCCGGCCGGCTCGTGGGAGATCGGCCTGTTCAACACCCAGGCGCAGTTCAAGATGGGCGCGTTCCCGCCGCCGGTGCAGAAGGCCGGCGACACCTGCTACATCTCAGACCACACCGACATCGGCATGGGCCTCAATGCAGCGTCGAAGAATGCGGATGCAGCCAAGACCTTCCTGACCTGGGTCGCCTCGCCGGATTTCGCCACCATCTACGCCAACGCGCTGCCGGGCTTCTTCAGCCTGAACAAGACGCCGGTGAAGATGGAAGACCCGCTGGCCCAGGAATTCGTCTCCTGGCGCGACAAGTGCAAGTCGACGATCCGCTCGACTTACCAGATCCTGGGCCGCGGTACGCCGAACCTCGAAAACGAGACATGGGTTGAATCGGCTAACGTCATCAATGGCACCGATACGCCGGAAGCTGCCGCCAAGAAGCTGCAGGACGGCCTCGACAGCTGGTATAAGCCGGCGAAGTAAGAGCGCAGATAGAAGCAAGGCCGTCGCAAGTGGACGGCTCTGCTTTTTTCGATAGCATCGACTGCAACCGACGGCGCCGCCCCTCATCCGCCTGCCGGCACCTTCTCCCCGTATAGTGACGGGGAGAAGGGAGAAGCTCCGGCGCTGACGCCCCCCTCTCCCTGTCTTTCACGGGGAGGGTAAGGGTGAGGGGCAGCGCTGCCGTCGCAAGCATCGCAAGAACCTGATCGGCGGGGACCGAACGCATGGCCGCAGCACCGAAACGACCGTTCCGCTGGCATATCGTCGTCTTCCTGGCGCCGGCGGTGCTGGTCTATTCCGCGATCATGATCCTGCCGCTGGCCGGCACGCTACGGCTCTCGCTGTTCCGCAACATAGACCAGTCCCAAATCTTCGTGGGGCTGGCAAACTTCCGCACGCTGTTCGGCGATCCTAACTGGTCCGTGGGCTTCTGGAACGCTCTCCGGAACAATGTCTGGTTCTTCATCATCCATATGATCGTGCAGAATCCGATCGGGGTGCTTTTGGCCGCACTGCTGTCCAGCCCGCGGCTGAGATTCTCCGCCTTCTACCGCACGGCGATCTTCGTGCCGACGATCCTGTCCTTCGTCATCGTCGGCTTCGCCTGGAAGCTGATCCTGTCGCCGCTGTGGGGCGTGGCGCCGAACCTGATGGATCTTGTCGGCCTCAAAAGCCTGTTCACGCCGTGGCTCGGCAAAGAAGAATATGCGCTGACCACGCTCAGCCTGATCTCGGTGTGGCAGTTCGTCGGCATCCCGATGATGCTGATCTATGCGGCATTGCTGTCGATCCCAGAGGAGGTGATCGAAGCCGCCGAATGCGACGGCATCACCGGCATGTCGCAGTTCTGGAAGATCAAGCTGCCGCTGATCCTGCCGTCGATCGGCATCATCTCGATCCTCACCTTCGTCGGCAATTTCAACGCCTTCGACCTGATCTACACCGCGCAAGGCGCGCTGGCCGGCCCGAATTATTCGACCGATATCCTCGGCACCTTCCTCTACCGGGCCTTCTTCGGTTTCCAGCTGCAGGTCGGCGATCCCAACATGGGCGCGGCGATCGCCACGATGATGTTCCTGATCATTCTTGGCGGCGTCTGCGTCTACCTGTTCCTCGTCCAGACGCGCCTGCGTCGCTATCAGTTTTAGGGGGCCGATATGTCGAGCTTGAATACCCCCCTCTGGCCTGCCCTCTTTGCCACCACTTGGCATCTCCCCCTCAAGTGGGGAGATTGGCAGCTTCAGCCCGGCGACTTCTCTTGCAACGTTGAAGAGTGGCGAAAGCAATGCTGCAGTCCAATCTCCCCCCTTGAGGGGGAGATGTCCGGCAGGACAGAGGGGGGCGCCCTGGCGCCATCCTTTGGAAATGCAGCTCGTCAGGAGACTTTCCAATGAGCACGGCAACCCACTCCCTGCCCCGCACCATCGGCGCCCATGCGGTGCTGTTGACCTACACGGTGATCGCGCTGTTTCCGGTGATCATCGTCATCATGAATTCGTTTAAATCCCGCGCCGGCATCTTCGGCGCGCCGTTGACGCCGCCGACCCCGAAAACCTTCGACCTGATCGGCTACACCACCGTCATAGGCCAGGGCGATTTCATCCACTATTTCCAGAACAGCCTTGTCGTCACCGTCGCCTCGCTGTTCTTCGTGCTGCTGTTCGGCGCGATGGCCGCCTTCGCGCTGTCGGAATACCGCTTTCGCGGCAATTCGCTGATGGGGCTTTATCTCGCGCTCGGCATCATGATCCCGATCCGCCTCGGCACCGTCGCTATCCTGCAGCTGATGGTGGCGAGCGGGCTGGTCAACACGCTGACGGCGCTGATCCTGGTTTATACGGCGCAAGGCCTGCCGCTCGCCGTCTTCATCCTGTCGGAATTCATGAAGCAGGTGTCCGACGACCTGAAGAATGCCGGGCGTATCGACGGTCTGTCCGAATATACCATCTTTTTCCGGCTGGTTCTGCCGCTGGTCAGGCCATCGATGGCGACGGTCGCCGTCTTCACCATGATCCCGATCTGGAACGATCTGTGGTTTCCGCTGATCCTGGCGCCGTCGGAGGAAACCAAGACGGTGACGCTCGGCGCCCAGCTGTTCCTCGGCCAGTTCGTCACCAACTGGAACGCGATCCTGGCCGCACTTTCGCTGGCGATCATGCCGGTGCTGATTCTCTACGTCATCTTCTCGCGGCAGCTGATCCGCGGCATTACTTCCGGAGCCGTCAAATGAGTGATGGTCGAGGGATTATCGTACAGGCCCTCGTCGAGACAGCGAGCCGTTATGGATTTCGAGGCGTTCGCGCCGCGAATTTCTACCGCGAATGGCCGGAGACCATCTGCTTGCTAAACCTTCAGAAGTCTTCCTGGGGGCCGCAGTTCTATATGAACGCCGCAGTCTGGTTTACGCGGCTTGGGAAGGGACGCCGGCCGAAAGAATACAACTGTCACATTCGTTGGCGCGTCAATTCCCAGATGGAAGACGAGCAGTCGAAGGCGTTCACCCTGGCGCTCAATCTTGAGCATCCCTTGCCTGACGATCAGAGGCTTTCACTGATTAAGGACGGAGTCGATGGCTATGGCTTCCGACTTTTATCCCGCTGTGACAGCGAAGCAGCGGCTTTGCGGGTCGCAGATGAATGCGAGCCACAAGTGATGGTGGCACTTGTGGCCCGCAAGCAAGAAAAGGCAGATCGACATGGCTGAACCTCTTCGTATAGTCGTCGCCGGGCTCGGCAACATGGGCCGCAGCCATGCGCTGGCCTATCACACCAATCCGGGCTTCGACATCGCCGCACTTGTCAACCGCTCGGATGTGCCGCTGCCGGCCGGGCTTTCCGGCTATGGCATCAGGCGCTCCTTTGACGAGGCGCTGCGCGACGAGAGACCTGATGTCGCCTGCATCGCCACATATTCCGACAGCCATGCCGACTATGCGGTGAGGGCATTCGAGGCCGGCTGCCATGTCTTTGTCGAAAAGCCGCTGGCGACGACAGTGGCGGATGCGAAACGCGTCGTTGCGGCAGCAAAGGCCAACGGCAAAAAACTGGTGATCGGCTACATCCTGCGCCATCACCCGTCCTGGATCAGGCTGATCGCCGAGGCGCGAAAACTGGGCGGTCCTTACGTGTTCCGCATGAACCTCAACCAGCAATCCTCCGGCCATAGCTGGGAGACGCACAAGCAATTGTTGCAGACGACGTCGCCGATCGTCGATTGCGGTGTGCACTATCTCGACGTGATGCTGCAGATTACCGATGCCAGGCCGGTCGAGGTGCGCGGCATGGGGCTGAGGCTGAGCGACGAGATTGCGCCCACGATGTACAATTACGGGCACCTGCAGGTGCTGTTCGACGATGGTTCGGTCGGCTGGTACGAGGCCGGCTGGGGACCGATGATCTCGGAGACGGCCTTTTTCGTGAAGGACGTCATCTCGCCCAATGGCTGCGTGTCGATCGTCATGAAAGAGGGCGTCAAATCCGACGACATCGACACCCACACCAGGACCTCGACTATCCGCCTGCACAGCGCGGCGACCGGCGCGGACGGCAAGTTCGCCAAACCGGACGAGATGCTGTCGATGGAGGGTGAGCCCGGCCATCAGGATCTCTGTGACCTCGAACAGGCTTTTCTGCTCAAGGCGATCCGCGAAGATCTGGATCTCTCCCGCCACATGGACGACGCGGTGAAGTCGCTCGCCGTCTGCCTTGCCGCCGACGAGAGCGTGCGCAGCGGAAAGGCGGTGCAATTGTGACAGGGGAATTTTCGTCAGGGATTGCGCTCTACAGCGCCCCCACATTCCAATCCGGAGGAACGCCGTGGGCTCGCTGAATATCGAGAATGTGAAGAAGGCGTTTGGGCCGGTCGAGGTGCTGAAGGGCATCAACCTCGAAGTGACCGACGGCGAATTCGTCGTCTTCGTCGGCCCCTCCGGCTGTGGTAAATCGACGCTGCTCAGGGTCATCGCCGGACTGGAGGATTCGACCTCGGGCCGTGTTGTCATCGACGGCGCGGACGTCTCCGCCACCCCGCCGGCCAAGCGCGGCATCGCCATGGTGTTCCAGACCTACGCGCTCTACCCGCATCTGACGGTGAAGAACAATATGGGCCTCGGCCTCAAGCAGGCAGGCACGCCGGCGGCCGAGATCGACCGCCGCATCGGCATCGCCTCCTCGATGCTGTCGCTGGAGCCCTATCTGGCCAGGCGCCCGGCCGAGCTGTCCGGCGGCCAGCGCCAACGCGTCGCCATCGGCCGCGCCGTGGTGCGCGAGCCCAAGCTTTTCCTGTTCGACGAGCCTTTGTCCAACCTCGATGCCGCACTGCGCGTCAACACCAGGCTGGAGATCGCGCAACTGCATCGCCGGCTGAAGGCGACGATGATCTACGTCACCCACGACCAGGTCGAGGCGATGACGCTGGCCGACAAGATCGTCGTGCTCAATGCGGGCAGGATCGAGCAGATCGGCGGACCGATGGAACTCTACAATGCGCCGGCGAATGAGTTCGTCGCCGGCTTCATCGGCTCGCCGAAGATGAATTTCGTCGACGGCGCCAGGCTTGGCGAGACGGCCAAGACCATCGGCGTCCGTCCCGAGCATTTGACCGTCGATGCGAAATCCGGCGCCTGGAAAGGCACGGTCGTCCATGCCGAGCATCTCGGCGCCGACACCAACCTCTATCTCGACTGCGAAAAGGCCGGGCTGATCACCGTGCGCATTTTTGGCGTCTACAACGCCGAGCCGGGCGCCACGCTCTACGCGACGCCGGATCCGGCGAAGACTTATCGGTTTGGAGCGGATGGCAAGGTGCTGAAGTAGCGCGCCCCTTTCTCCTTCTCCCCCTGTGGGAGAAGGTGGATCGGCGCGCAGCGCCGAGACGGATGAGGGGTGTTGGACGGAGTGCTGTCGGTGCCAAGCTGGAGCACCCCTCATCCGACCGCTTCGCGGCCACCTTCTCCCACAAGGGGAGAAGGCAGAGCGCCGCTACTCGTCCGCCTTGAACGTCTGCTTCTGCATGCCCAGCCCTTCGATGCCGAGCTCGACGACGTCGCCGGGCTTTAGGAACACCGGCGGCTTCATGCCCAGCCCGACGCCTGGCGGCGTGCCGGTCGAGATGATGTCGCCAGGATGCAGCGACATGAACTGGCTGAGATAGGAGACCAGATAGGCGACGCCATAGACCATGGTCTTGGTCGAGCCGTTCTGCATCGTCTTGCCGTTGACCTTCAGCCACATCGGGATGTTCTGCGGGTCCTGGATCTCGTCCTTGGTCACCAGCCACGGGCCGATCGGCCCAAAGGTGTCGCAGGACTTGCCCTTGGTCCACTGGCCCTGGCGCTCGGCCTGGAAGGCGCGCTCGGACACGTCGTGCGCGACGCAGTAGCCGGCGACATAATTCAGCGCCTCGGCCTCGGTGACGTATTTCGCGGTTTTGCCGATGACCACGCCAAGCTCGACTTCCCAGTCGGTCTTGACCGAGCCGCGCGGGATCAGCACGTCGTCGTCAGGCCCGACGATGGCCGAGCTTGCCTTCATGAAGATGATCGGCTCCGGCGGCACGGTGGCGCCGGTCTCGGCGGCGTGGTCGGAATAGTTGAGGCCGATGCAGATGAATTTGCCGGTGCCGGCAACGCAGGCGCCGATGCGCGGATTGCCGGAAACCGCCGGCAGCGATTTCGGATCGAGCTTCGACAATGTTTCGAGCGATGCCGGGTCGAGCGCCTTGCCGGCAATGTCGGTGACATGGGCGGAGAGATCGCGGATCGTTCCATCCGCATCGAGCAGGCCGGGGCGTTCACTCCCCGCTTCGCCATAGCGCAGCAGTTTCATTCTTTTTCTCCTGATTGCGACCCAGAGGCCGTTTGCAAACTGGCTCCGCTGCGGCGAATGGCGTCGTTTTTGAGAACCGGAGCGGAGCGTACTTAAAGTACGTGAGCCTAGGCAAGCGCAGAAAACCGCGCTAGGCGCCCGAGAGTTTTCAAATGGCCTCCTAGATCGACCAGCCACCGTCGATATTATAAGCCTGCCCCGACGTATAGGTGGCGCCGGCCAGATAGACGGCGAGATCGGCGATTTCCTCTGCTGTGCCGAGGCGGCCCATTGGCTGGCGGGCGATGAAGGCGGCGCGGGCAGCCTCGTAGTCGCCTTGCGCATGCATGCGGTCCTCCAGCGACGGGCTTTCGACCGTGCCCGGGCAAATGGCGTTGCAGCGTATGCCCCTGCCGACATAGTCGGCGGCGACCGATTTGGTCAGGCCGATGACCGCCGCCTTGGTCAGCCCATAGACGAAGCGGTTGGGCACGCCCTTGGTCGAGCCGGCCAGCGACGCCATGTTGATGATCGAGCCGTCGCCGCGCTCCAGCATGCCGGGCAGCACGGCGCGGATGGTGCGGATCATCGAGCGGACGTTGAGATCATAGGCAAAATCGAGATCGGCGTCCTTCATCTCGAGGATCGGGCCGGAGTGGACGAAGCCGGCGCAGTTGAACAGCACGTCGACAGCGCCGATCTCGGCAAAGGCGTTCTCGACCGCCTCGTCGTTCAGCACGTCGAGCTTGCGGGTCTTGATGCCGGCCGTTTTGCCGAGGTCGGCGAGCAGCACCTCGTTGATGTCGGTGGCGTGGACGACAGCGCCCGCCCTGGCGAAAGCCAGCGCGCTCGCCCGGCCGATGCCTTGTGCCGCCGCCGTGACGACAACGATCTTGCCTCCCAGATCCGCCATGCTTTTTTTCTCCTTGTGGCCGCCCGGGTGCCTAGGGCGGCAAATGTTTTTTCTCGGTAAAGAACATCTTTTAGCCCGTCAAGCCCGGCGCCGAGGCAGCGTCTTTCTCCCCGTCACTATGCCCGGCAGGGCAATGAGGGGCGGCGCCGACGTCGACAATTGCAATCTCCACACCGGCTCACCTTTTCCGGGCGTCGGCGCTGCCCCTCACCTGCCTGCCGGCATCCTCTCCCCGTATAGTGACGGGGAGAGGGGCGCTGTCATCGATGGTTTCGCCAATATCCAACGTTGCAGAATGTGCGCCGAGGCTGCGGCCAGCCCTTTCTCCCCGTCACTATACGGGGAGAAATGCCCGGCAGAGCAATGAGGGGCGGCGCCGACGTCGAGAATCTACACACGCTCAATCGCCGTAGGGCACCCAGACGTTCTTGACCTCGACGGCACGGCGCAGCAAGGCATCGCCGGCGGCCTCGGCCGACGCCCAGTCGAGGCTGCGGCCGTTGCCGGTCCAGACGCGCTTGAGATTGCCGACGGAGTCGGCTTCGGCCCTGGCGCAGGTCTCGGCATCGGCGAACAGCCAGAGCCCGTCGACATCGTCATGCCTGGCCAGCACGCCGGCGAGCTCGGCGGTGCGGCCGGTGACGATGTTGATGGCGCCGGCCGGAACGTCGGAATATTCGATGACCTGGTAGAGATCGGTGGCCAGCAGCGGATATTTTTCCGACGGCACCGCGACCACGGTGTTGCCCATGGCCAGCGCCGGCGCCACCAGCGAGATCAGGCCGAGCAAAGGCGCATTGTCGGCTGCCACGATGCCGACGACGCCGACCGGCTCATGCAGCGCCAGCGTGACGGCGCGGGCCGGCGGCTGGTGGACGCGGCCCTCGAACTTGTCGGCCAGGCCGGCATAGAGGAACAGCCGCTCGATCGATTGCTCGACCTCGTCGCGCGCGGCCTTGGCGGTGGCGCCGGTGAGCTCCGTGAGGCGCGCCGCAAATTCGTCGGCACGGCCGGACAGGTTTTCGGCCAGATAATACAGCACCTGGCTGCGGTTATAGGCGGTCGCCTCCGGCCAGGCCTTGCAGGCACGTGCAGCCGCGACGGCATCGCGAACATCCTTGCGGCTGCCGAGACCGACCTCGCCGGCAAGCTTGCCCTTGGCGGTGGCGACGGCAAGCGAATAATTGCCGTCCGGCCTGACCTGCTTGCCGCCGATGAACAGCTTTGCCGTGCGGTCGATGGCGTCGCCTTCCGCCCGCTCGACAGGATTTGTCGTAGCCGGTGCCGGCTTGATGGTGGGGCCGAGCGGCAGTTTTGCCGAGAGATATTCGAGCATGCCCTCGCGCCCGCCTTCGCGGCCAAAACCGCTCTCGCGATAACCGCCGAAGCCGCAGGCGGCGTCGAACATGTTGGTGCCGTTGACCCAGACGACGCCGGCCTTCAATTGCGGCGCGACGTGCAGCGCGAGGTTGACGTTCTCGCTCCACACCGAGGCGGCCAGCCCGTAGCGCGTGTTGTTGGCGAGCTCGACCGCTTCCTCGGTGTTGCGGAAGCTCATGGTCGCCAGCACCGGGCCGAACACCTCTTCCTGCGCCAGGATGTTGGCCGGCGAAACGCCTGTCGCCAGCGTCGGCAAATGGTAATAGCCGGAGGACGGCAGCGCCACGTCCGGCTGCCAGCAGACGGCGCCCTGTTTGGCGCCTTCGGCGACCAGGCCCTTGACGCGATCGAGCTGGGTCAGGTCGACCAGCGGCCCGATATCGGTGTTCTTGTCGAGCGGGCTGCCGACGCGCAGCCGGCTCATCCGCGCCTTGACCTTGGCGATGAAGGCCTCGGCGATGCCCTCCTGCACCAAAAGGCGCGAGCCGGCACAGCAGACCTGGCCCTGGTTGAACCAGATGCCGTCGACCAGTCCCTCGACGGCGCTATCGAGGTCGGCATCCTCGAAGACGACGAAGGCCGACTTGCCGCCAAGCTCCAGCGATATTTTTTTGCCCGACCCGGCAGTGGCCTTGCGGATGATCTTGCCGACCTCGGACGAGCCGGTGAAGGCGATTTTTTGGACGCCGGGATGGTTGACGATGGCCCCACCTACCTCCGGCCCGCCGTGGACGATGTTGACGACGCCCTTCGGCACGCCGGCGCGCTCACAAATCTCGGCGAACAGGATGGCGGTAAGCGGCGTGAACTCGGCCGGCTTCAGCACCACACTGCAGCCGGCGGCGAGCGCCGGCGCGATCTTCCAAGCCAGCATCAGTAGCGGGAAATTCCAGGGGATGATCTGGCCGACGACGCCGACGCCCTTCTGATCCGGAAAATCCCTGTCCAGCGCCTGCGCCCAGCCGGCATGGTGGATGAAATGGCGGATGGCCAGCGGCACGTCGATGTCGCGGCTTTCGCGGATCGGCTTGCCGTTGTCGATCGATTCCAACACCGCAAACAGCCGCTGGTGACGCTGCATGGCGCGGCCGATTGCGTAGAGCACTTTGGCCCGGCTGTAGCCGGAGCTGGCGCTCCATTTCGGCAGCGCTTTTGTCGCGGCCGAAACCGCCGCGTCGATATCGGCAGCTCCGGCATCCGAGACCTTGGCCAGCAGTTTGCCGGAGGCGGGATCGCTGGTGTCGAAGGTCTTGCCGTCGCCGGCTGCCTTCCAGTCGCCGCCGATGAACAGCGCTTTGGAAAAATCGCGAGCGGCAAGCCAGGCATCGGCTTCATTGCGGGCCTCCGGCGCCGGACCGTAGTCCATGTCGTGATAGCGTTCGAGAATGTTCATGGAGCGCTCCCGATAGTCACGCCATCGCGTGGCGATGATTGGCCGAATAATGACCGGTCAAATGATGCTCGAGCTGGCGCTCGATGTCGGTCAGAAGGCTCGACGCGCCGAAGCGGAACAGGTCCGGCTCCACCCACCGCCGGCCAAGCTCTTCCTTCATCAGCACCAGCCAGTCGAGCGAAGCCTTGGCCGTCGAAATGCCGCCGGCCGGCTTGAAGCCGATGAGGTGGCCGGTCTCCTCGAAATAGGCGCGGATGGCGCGCACCATGGCAAGGCCGACCGGCAGCGTCGCGTTGACGCTTTCCTTGCCGGTCGACGTCTTTATGAAATCGGCGCCGGCCATCATCGCCACCATTGAGGCGAGCATGACGTTGCGCAGCGTGGCGAGGTCGCCGGTGCCGAGGATGACCTTCAGATGCGCCTCGCCGCAGGCGGCGCGCATCGAGACGATCTCGTTATAGAGTTCCTGCCATTTCGCTGCAAAGACCAGGCCGCGCGGAATGACGACGTCGATCTCGTCGGCGCCGTCGCTCACCGAAGCTTCGATCTCCTGCAGGCGCGTCGAAAGTGGCGTGAGGCCGTGCGGGAAGGCGGTGGAAACGGCGGCGACATGGATGCCGCTGCCGCGCAGCGCATCGACGGCGGTGGCGACGAAGGGGTGATAGACGCAGACCGCCGCCGGGCGGATCTTTTCCCCAGCAATGCCGAGGCCTTCGACGATGTCGCGGCGGAACGGATTGGCCGCCTTGGCGCAGAGCCGGCGCACGCGCTCGTCGGTGTCGTTCGAGTTCAGCGTGGTCAGGTCCATGCAGGCGACGGCGCGCAGCAGCCAGGCGGCCTGGTTGTCGGCCTTGATCGAGCGCCGCTTGGTCAGGCTGGCGACACGCCGTTCCAGCGCCGAGCGGTTGACGCTGCGCATCGATTCCATGAAGCCGAGATCGAGCTTCATGCCGGGGTTGCGGGCAATGCCGTGCGCTTGCGGCGCCGGCGCATTGGCGGCGGCGCGCGCCGGCAGCGGCATGATCTTCGAAGGTCCCAATCTGTCGGCACTAAGCTCGGCTTCGCGGCTGGTGCTGCTCATCTCCTGCCCTTTCGTTCGACGACTTGTGCCGAAGATAGCCCGTGAAGCAGCGCTTCACGAGTCCTTCAGGCGGTCATAACGGAAAAAGCCTGCTGTGACATCAGCCGAACAGCGCTGCGGCGCTCTCCCTTCTCCCCTTGTGGGGAGAAGGTGGCCGCGAAGCGGCCGGATGAGGGGTGTTCCAGCTTGGCACCGCCGCACTCCGTCCAGCACCCCTCAACCGTCTTGGCGCTGCGCGCCAATCCACCTTCTCCCACAAGGGGAGAAGGAAAGAACCTATCCGACAAACGCCCGCTCGACGACGAAGCTCGCCGGATGGTGCAGCGAGCCTTCCTCGAAGCCAAGGCTTTCGGCCAGTTCCTTGACATCCCTGAGCATGTGCATCGAGCCGCAGATCATGATGCGGTCGGTCTCCGGATCGAGCTTGTCGATGCCGAGATCGGCGTAGAATTGTCCCGAGCCGATCAGCGCGGTGATGCGGCCCATGCGCTCGGAGGTTTCGCGCGTCGTCGAATTGTAGAGCGTGACGCGGCCGCCGGTCAGCTCGCCGATCAGCGGGTCGTTCTCCAGCTCTGCAACCAGCTCCTGGCCGTAGGTCAGTTCGGCATTGTCGCGGCAGGTGTGGGTCAGCACGACCTGCTCGAATTTCTCAAAAGTGTCGGGGTCGCGCAGCAGGCTGGCGAAGGGCGCGATGCCGGTGCCGGTCGAGATCATGAACAGGCGCTTGGCCGGGGTCAACGCGTCGACCACCAGCGTGCCGGTCGATTTTTGCCGCATGATGACGGTGTCGCCGATCTCGATTTTTTGCAGCTCAGACGTCAGCGGGCCGTCCGGCACCTTGATCGAAAAAAATTCCAGCTCGTCGTCCCAGGCGGGGCTGGCGATCGAATAGGCGCGGAACACCGGCTTTTCGGCATTGGGCAGGCCGATCATGACGAACTCGCCGGAGCGGAAGCGCAGCGACTGCGGCCGGGTGATGCGGAACGAAAACAGCCGGTCGGTATAGTGCTTCACCGAGACGACGGTTTCGGCATAGACATTGGCCGGAATCGGGAACTGCAGCGGCCGGGCGCCGGCGGTGTTGAGCGCGGATGTGGTGTTCATCAAACCTAACCTTCTGGCCTAACCTTCTGGCCAACCCGAGGGCGCTGACGCCAAACTTTCTCCTGCGCGCCCGAACCGATCAGGTTCCGGCGTGCCGTTTGCACACTGCCAAGCGGTAAGCTCTTGTGTCCGGAATTTATTAGTATACAAATGATATTTGCGTCAAGACGCCAGGCTGAAACACCTTTCCAAACTGAGACATATCTGTAGTCCTGACATTTCGGGTTTCGACAATGGAAGAGAATTTTTCGGCGCAGACGCTGGATTCCTCGGGCAGCGTCGTCGCCGGCATCGATGTCGGCGGAACCTTTACCGACCTGCTTCTGATCGACGGCCGTCACGGTGGCAAGGTGCATATCGCCAAGACCCCGACCACCATCGACAACCAGGCCTTCGGCGTCGTTTCCGCGCTCGACGCCACCGGTTTTCCCATCCGCGGCATCGACCTCATCGTGCACGGCACGACCACCACCACCAACGCAGTCCTCGAACGCCGGCTGGCCAGAACCGGCATGATCACCACGCGCGGCTTTCGCGACGTCATCGAGCTTGGCCGGCGGACGCGGCCGCAGCCCTATGGCATGACCGGCAGCTTCGTCCCGATCATTCCGCGCAACCTGCGGCTCGAAGTGTCGGAGCGCGTCGAAGCCTCGGGCGCGGTGCGCATTCCGCTCGACGAAGCCGAGATGCGCGCGGCGGTTTCACAATTGATCGCGGCCGGCTGCGAATCCCTCGTCGTCCATTTCCTGCATTCCTACGCCAATCCGGCGCATGAGCGGCGCGCCGCCGCGATCGCCGCCGCGCTTTGGCCGAACAGCTACATCACGACAGGCCATGCGCTGCTGTCGGAAGCGCGCGAATTCGAGCGGGGCGTCACCGCCTCGGTCAACGCCTCGGTGCAGCCGATCCTCGAACGCTATGTCGAGCGGCTGCGCAAGGAATTGGGGTCGAAAGGCTACGCCCGCGACTTCCTGATCATGAACGGCAATGGCGGCATGATCTCGGCCCGCTTTGTCACCCGTGAATCGGCCAAGACCGTGATGTCCGGCCCGGCCTCCGGCGTCATCGCCGCCGCCTATACGGGAAAACGCGCCGGCTTCGAAAACCTGGTCACCTACGACATGGGCGGCACCTCGACCGACGTGGCGCTGATCCGCAATGCCGAACCGGCGGTGTCGAACGAAATCGAGATCGAATATGCAATGCCGATCCACGTGCCGATGGTGGCGGTGCACACGGTCGGCGCCGGCGGCGGCTCGATCGCTCGCGTCGATGCGGCCGGCCTGATCCAGATCGGCCCGGAAAGCGCCGGCGCCAATCCCGGCCCGATCTGCTACGGGCGCGGCGGCGTTGAACCGACCATCACCGATGCCAATCTGGTGCTCGGCCGGCTGGCGCCGAAAAAGCTGCTTGCCGTCGAAAATCCGGTCACATCAGAGCACGTCACCGGCATTTTTGAAGACAGGATCGGCCGCCCCACCGGCCTGTCCGGCGTCGAGGCGGCGGGCGCGGTGCTGCGGCTCGGCAACATCAAGATGGCCGGCGCCATCCGCATGGTTTCGGTGTCGCGCGGCCACGACCCGCGCGATTTCGCGCTGTTCGCTTTTGGCGGCGCCGGGCCGCTGCATGCGACAGCACTGGCGCGCGAGCTCGGCCTGCCCAAAGTGCTGGTGCCGGCGCGGCCGGGCATCACCAATGCGCTCGGCTGCGTCGTCGCCGATCTCAGGCACGATTTCGTCAACACCGTCAACCAGCCGGTGGCCAGCCTCGACGAAGCCCAGCTTCACGCGATATTGGAACGGCACCGAAACGAAGGTGAAGAGCTGATCGGCAAGGAGGCGATAAAGCCGGAGACGATCCGCGTCACCCATTCCGCCGACATGCAGTTCGTCGGCCAGACCCACATCATCAACGTGCCGCTGCCGTCGTCCGCGGTGACGCGCGCGGTCCTGCAGCAACTGTTCGAAAAGGCCTATTTCGCCCGCTTCAAGGTCGAGCTGCCGGAAATCCGCGCCAATCTGGTCAACCTCAACACTTCGGTCACCGGCGTGCGGCCGGCGATCGATCTTTCGCGGCTGATCGACCCGGCAGGGCGCGCCAAAACGCTCGACGAGGCGCGCCGCGAAATCCGGCCGGTCTGGTATGGTGGACGCTGGCACGACACGCCGGTTTATGTCAGGGAAAAGCTGCCGCTCGACGCCGTCATCGCAGGGCCGGCGATCCTCGAACAGATGGACGCCACCACCGTACTCGAGCCCGGCGACCGGGCGCGCTCGGACGCCGACGGCAACATCATCATCGACATCGGCATTGAGGCCTGAGATGGAAAAGCTCGACGCCATTACGCTTTCGGTCATCCAGGCGGCGCTGCAGCAGGTCTGCGACGAGATGGACCTGACGTTTTCGCGCGCCGCCTTCTCGCCTGTCATCGCCGAGGCCAATGACCGCTCCGACGGCATCTATTCGGCCGTTGACGGATCGCTGATCGCGCAAGGCAGCCAGGGCCTGCCGGTGTTCGTCGGCGTCATGCAGTATTCGACCAAAACGGTGATTGAGATGATCGCCGACGGCCGCTGCCTGCCGCCCGAGCCCGGTGACATCTACATCGTCAACGACCCCTATCTCGGCGGCACCCATCTGATGGATGTGCGCTTCGCCATGCCGGTCTACAGAGACGGAAAAATTTTCTGCTGGCTGTCGAACACCGGCCACTGGCCCGACATCGGCGGCTCGGTGCCGGGCGGCTTTTCCGCCTCGGCAACGGCGGTCGAGCAGGAAGGCTTGCGGCTGCCGCCGGTGAAACTGTTCAAGCAGGGCGTGCTCGACCGCGAGATCTACGCCATCATCTGCTCGAACATCAGGGTTGCCGACCAGCGCATCGGCGACATCCGCGCGCAGGCGGCGGCACTGCTGATCGGCCAAGACCGGCTCAACGGAATCATAGATCGTTACGGCAACGAAACAGTCGTCGAGGCGATCGCCGAGCTGCGCCGACGCGCCGCCGAACAGATGCGCGCCAACATAGCGGCCATTCCCGACGGCATTTATCGCTCAAAAGCCTTCGTCGATTCCGACGGGGTGGTCAACGAGCCGCTGACCATCGCGCTGGCGGTCGAAAAACACGGCGACACGCTCAGCTTCGATTTTTCAGGCTCGTCAAAGCCCTGCGCCGGGCCGATGAACAGCGTGCTGGCGACGACCTTGTCCTCGGTCTATCTCGCCATGCGCCATATTTTCCCCGATGTGCCGATCAGCGCCGGCGCCTTCGAGCCGCTGATCGTCAAGCGGCCGGAAGGCACTTTCCTCGACGCCAGATACCCGCGCCCGGTGTCCGGCTGCGCGGCCGAGGTTTCGCAGCGCATCGCTGAGGCGGTGTTCGCGGCGATGGTGCAGGCGCTGCCGGACAAGGTGACGGCGGCTCCCGCCGGCTCCAGCGGCAATTTCGCGCTCGGCGGCAACGATCCGGCCCGCGGCCGCGATTATGTCATGTACCAGATTTCTGGCGGCGGCTATGGCGGCAATGCCGGACACGATGGCCTGAGCAATGGCTGCTCGACCATCGGCATTTCCAAATCGCCGCCGGTCGAGATCATGGAGCAGGCGTTTCCGGTGCTCTATCGCCACTATGCCCTGCGCGAGGGCTCGGGCGGCGCCGGCAGGCATCGCGGCGGTTTCGGCCTCGCCTATGAGGTCGAGATCCTGCGCGGCGACGCCCGCGCCTCCTTCGTCATGGACCATGGCCGTTTCGGCCCGCAAGGCGTGCTCGGCGGCAGGGACGGCGCGGTCAACACGGTGACCGTTTTTCGCGACGGCAAAGAACATGTGCCGCCGCACCTCTCCAAGGAGCAGGACATCGCGCTAAAAACCGGCGACCGCGTGCGCGTCGGCACGCCGGGCGGCGGCGGCTATGGCGATCCCCTAGCGCGCGACCCGCAACTGGTGCTGCGGGATGTCAGGCTGGGGTATTATACGCCCGAACAGGCCAGCGAGAAATTTGGCGTCGCTCTGTCCGCAGACGGGTCGGCGATCGACCTGGCCGCCACCGAGCGGGCACGAGCAGCCGGCTGACCGCCGAAGCTCCCCTGCCGCGCCGTGATCGCCGCAGCGCATGTCGTTTCCGTCTCCGCCGCGCCCACAAAACCCCGTAGACTTCTCCCATCAACGGAGATCTGGATCATGCGCCTTTTCGGTCGTTTCTTGGCTGCCGCTTCCGTCGCCATGGCGCTCGCCACCGGCGCTGCCTCCGCCCAGGACAAGAAACTCAGGCTTGGCACCGAAGGCGCCTATCCTCCCTTCAACTATGCCAATGCCGACGGCACGCTGGGCGGCTTCGACATCGATCTCGGCAAGGCGCTGTGCGCCGAGATGAAGACCGAGTGCGAGTTCGTCGTGCAGGATTTCGACGGCTCGATCCCGGCGCTGCAGGCCGGCAAGTTCGACGCCATCATCAACATCACCATCACGCCGGAACGCGCCGAGAAGGTCGACTTCACCCACAAATACTACCAGACGCCGCCGGCCATCGCGGTACCGAAGGATTCGACCGTCACCGGCACCTCGCCCGAGGACCTGAAAGGCAAGGCGCTTGGCGTGCAGAGCGCGACGATCCATCAGAATTTCGCCGAGCAGAAATACGCAGGCTCGACCATAAAGCCCTATCCGACCGGCGACGACGCCCGCACCGACATGGTCAACGGCCGCCTCGACGCGGTGATGGACGGCTCGATCCTGCTGACCGAATGGCTGGAGAAGCCCGAGGGCGCCTGCTGCAAGCTGCTCGGCACCCTGGCCCCCGACCCGGCCATCCACGGCCCAGGCGTCGGCATCGCGCTGCAGAAGGGCAACAAGGAACTGGCCCAAAAACTCGACGCGGCGATCGACGCGCTGCGCGCCAACGGCAAATACAAGGAAATCAACGACAAGTACTTTGCCTTCGACGTCTACGGCGAGTAGGCGGAGGCAATCGGCAACGGTGCAGGAATAAGCCTCTTCTCCCCGTCACTATACGGGGAGAAGGTGCCGGCAGGCGGATGAGGGGCAGCGCCGACATCAACAATTGGTGAAGTATGCCCGAACGGCGCTCCCCCTTCTACAGCACCATCGTCGGGCCGGCCCTCACTTTCCCGCTTGACTGACCCGCCGTACCGAATACGCTAATGGAGAAAATACCGGCTCCGACCGCCGGGCGGCAAAAATGCCTCGTATGCCTCGCCTTCCGCGGCGGCGGCTGCGGGGCATTGTTATTTTGGGGATTTGCTTGGGACGGCGTATTGAAATCGGCATCCTTTACTCGCGGTCGGGCAACTACCGCCTGCTGTCCGAATCCTGCCGTTCCGGTGCGATGACGGCCATCGCCGATGTCAATGCCGATCCCGCCATCCCGATCGAATTCGTTCCGGTCGAACGCGACCCTCAGGGCAACATCGATGGCTACGCGACGGGATGCGCCGACATTCTCGCCAACAGCGGCGCGCGCCACATCATTGGCTGCATCACGTCATGGAGCCGGAAGGAGGTCATCCCGATCCTCGAGCGCGCCGGCGGCACGCTCTGGTACGCCTGCCCCTATGAGGGCTTCGAAGCGAACGAGCATGTTGTCTACATGCATGCTTGCCCAAACCAGCATCTCGTCCCGCTGCTGGCCCATGTCGTGCCGCGCTTCGGCGCCAACGGTTTCCTGCTCGGCTCGAACTACATCTGGGGCTGGGAGACCAATCGTGTCGCGCGCGACCTGATCGCCGACGCCGGCGGCAAGGTTTTGGGCGAGCGCTATCTGCCGCTCGGCGAGGTCGATGTCTCCAGGCTAATCGCCGAGATCCAGGCGACCCGGCCGGATTTCATCTTGAACAACCTGATCGGCTCCTCGTCCTATGCCTTCATCGCGGCCTATGCCGAGCTCGCCGAACGCGACCCGCATTTCAGGCCGGAGCGCTGCCCGATCCTGTCCTGCAATCTCACCGAATGCGAGTTGCCGGCGCTCAACGGGGCGGGCAATGGCCACCTTTCCGTCGGGCCGTACTTTCACGACATCTCGGCAGCGGATCGCCAGGGCGATTCGGCGCCCTCCATCATGCCTGCCTCGTCCTTCGAGGCGGCCGCCTATGCCTCGGTGCGGACGCTCGCCGAAATCCTCGCCCGCAATCCCGGCGCACAATGGCCGGACCTTTCCCGGGCCTTTGCCGGAACCTCGTTTCGAACCCCGCTCGGCGACATCTCCATCGATCCGCAAACCCAGCACGCCACCTTGCCGGTGCAGATCGGGCGCATCGAGGGCACCGCGTTCAAGACCGTCACGCTGACCAAGAGTGTCGCGCCCGATCCCTATCTGTCCCGCTATGATCGGACCGAGACATTCGGCCGCCCACGCCTGAGGGTGGTCTCGTGAGCAAGGTCCCGCGCATCCCGAACCTCGGCGGCGCCAGGGCCTTTGTCCTGCATCGTCCGCATCCGACGGTGCAGGCGATCACGCGGCAATTGTCGGCCATCGGCCTCGAGACGGTCGGGTGCTGGCCGGAACTGCCGGCCGAGGCGCTGGCGGCGGACTTCGTTTTCTTCGATGCCGATCTCGGCTTCGACGAACAATTCCCGTGGACGCCGGGTGAGGCGCCGATGCCGCTGGTGGCGCTGATCGGCTCCGAAGCGCCAGGCCGCATCGAGTGGGCGCTGTCGCACAAGGCCGACGCCCAGTTGCTGAAGCCGGTCGGCAATGCCGGCGTCTACAGCGCCCTTTTGATCGCGCGGCAGAGTTTCGAGGCGCGCAAGCTTTTGGCAAGCGAGATATCGTCGCTTCGCCAGCGCGTCGCGGAGCGCCAGACCATCGTGCGCGCGGTGGAGGCGTTGTCGAAAGGTGCCGAGGACGGCCGCGCCTATGCGCAGCTGCGGTCGCTGGCGATGAGCTGGCAGATCAGCGTCGAGGAGGCCGCGCGCCGGATCGTGGCGATGACGGAAGAAGAAGGCGGCGATGACCAGTCCCATCGCGCCTGACCTTCCGGCAACCGGGCGCATGCCAGCCAGGCCGCGCGCCGGCGTCTGGCGGCGCTTGGTCAAGCGTCCCCTGGCGTTGATCGGCCTGGTGATCGTTGCCGTCGTCGTGGCCGGCGCCATCCTGGCGCCGTGGCTGACCGGCTACGATCCGAACGAGCAGATGTTCGACGGGCTGACGCTTGAAGGCGCGCCCTTGCCGCCGAATGCCAGCTTCTGGCTGGGCACGGATCTGCTCGGTCGCGATCTGCTGACCCGCATCCTTTTCGGCGCGCGCACTTCGCTGATCATCGGCATCGTCGCCAACGGCGTGGCGCTTTTGATCGGTACGCTGGTCGGCGTCACCGCGGGTTATTTCCGCGGCTGGATCGGCGGCGCGCTTATGCGCTTCACCGATCTGATGATGGCCTTTCCGGCGCTGCTGCTCGCCATCTGCCTGGCGGCGGTGCTCCAGCCGAGCCTTTGGATCGTCGCCATGGTGATCGCACTGGTGAACTGGGTGCAGACCGCGCGGGTTATCTACACCGAGACCAGCTCGCTCGCCGAGCGCGAGTTCATCGACGCCGAGCGTACGATCGGGGCCAGCGCGCCACGTATCCTGTTCCGCCATATCCTGCCGCATCTGCTGCCGACGATCATCGTCTGGGGCACGCTCGGCATCTCGACCACGGTGCTGCTCGAAGCAACGCTCAGCTATCTCGGCATCGGCGTGCAGCCGCCGACCGCATCCTGGGGCAACATCATTTTCGAGAACCAGACATATTTTCAGGCAGCGCCCTGGCTGGTCTTCTTTCCTGGTGCGGCGATCCTGGCGCTGGCGCTGGCCTTCAACCTCATCGGTGATGCGCTGCGCGATATCCTCGATCCGACGCAAAGGGGCCGGGCATGATCGCCTATCTCGGCCGCCGCGTTATCCAGTCCGTGCTCATCCTGCTCGGCGTCTCATTGATCACCTTTGCACTGCTCTACCTGCTGCCCGCCGACCCCGTCCGCCAGATCGCCGGCCGCAGTGCCACGCCCGAAACGGTCGAGAACATCCGCCGGCAGCTCGGCCTCGATCAACCCTTCTTCATCCAGTACTGGCACTATCTGATCAGCCTGCTCAGCGGCGATCTCGGCCGCTCCTACATCCAGCGTTCAGAGGTCACGGAGCTCATCGTCTCGCGGCTGCCGGCAAGCCTGCTGCTGATGGTCGGCGCCATCCTTTGCGAGCTGGCGATCGGCCTGACGATGGGCCTTGTTGCCGCCGTCAGGCGCGGCACCGCCACCGACCAGACGCTGATGGTCGCGTCCTTTGTCGGCGTCTCGGCGCCGCAGTTCGTCGTCGGCCTGCTGCTCCTTTACGTATTCGCCGTGCAGCTCGGCTGGTTTCCGATCGGCGGCTACGGCACCTGGCGCCATCTGGTGCTGCCGTCCCTGACCATGGGAATACTCGGCGCCGGCTGGTACGCCCGCATGATGCGCTCATCGATGATCGACGTGCTGCGCCAGGATTATATGCGGACCGCCCGCGCCAAAGGCCTTGCGCGCGGCGCCATCATCTTCCGCCATGCACTGCCCAACGCCATCCTGCCGGTCATCGCCATGATCGGCATCGACATCGGCATCTTTATGGGCGGCATCGTGGTGGTCGAAAGCGTGTTCGGCTGGCCCGGCATCGGCCAGCTTGCCTGGCAGGCCATCCAGCGCGTCGACATTCCGATCATCATGGGCGTCACCCTGGTTTCGGCCTTCGCCATCGTGCTTGGCAATCTCCTGGCCGACACCGTCGCACCGTTCATCGACCCGCGAATCAAGCTCAGATGAAAACCAAAAAAAGACCGGTAACAACCAGAGAAAGGGAACATGAGATGAAGAAATTCTTGACCTCCACCGTTGCGGTATCGGCGCTCGCGCTGATGCTCGGCATGACAAGCGCCCGCGCCGAACACGCCGTCGATCCGAACGCCAAGCCGGGCGGCGCGATCACCATCACCTACAAGGACGACGTCGCCACGCTCGATCCGGCCATCGGCTATGACTGGCAGAACTGGTCGATGATCAAGAGCCTGTTCGACGGGCTGATGGACTACGAGCCGGGCACCACCAATCTGCGGCCCGACCTCGCCGAGAGCTACGAGATTGCGCCCGACGGCAAGACCTTCACCTTCAAGCTGCGCCAAGGGGTGAAGTTCCACAATGGCCGCGAGATGACTGCCGACGACGTGAAATATTCGCTCGATCGCGTCACCAATCCGAAGACGCAGAGCCCGGGCGCCGGCTTCTTTGGCTCGATCAAGGGCCATGAGGATGTAGCTGCAGGCAAGGCGGAAAGCCTGGCGGGCGTCACCGTCGTCGACCCCTACACCATCAAGTTCGAACTGACCCGGCCCGACGCCACCTTCCTGCATGTCATGGCCATCAACTTCTCGCATGTCGTGCCGAAAGAGGAGGTCGAGAAATACGGCGCGGATTTTGGCAAGCATCCGGTCGGCACCGGGGCTTTCAAGTTCGCCGAATGGACGCTCGGCCAGCGCGTCGTCTTCGAGCGCAACCCGGATTACTGGCACAAGGGCCTGCCGCATCTCGACAAGGTCACCTTCGAGATCGGGCAGGAGCCGATCGTCGCGCTGCTGCGGCTGCAGAAGGGCGAGATCGACGTGCTCGGCGACGTTATTCCGCCGGCCAAGTTCCAGGAGGTGATGGCCGATCCCGAGCAGAAGGCCCGTGTCGTCGAGGGCGGCCAGTTGCACACCGGCTACATCACCATGAACACCACCATGGCGCCTTTCGACAATGTGAAGGTGCGGCAAGCGGTCAACATGGCGATCAACAAGGACCGTATCGTCCAGCTGATCAACAACCGCGGGGTGCCGGCCAACCAGCCGCTGCCGCCGTCGATGCCCGGCTACGACAAGGAATTCAAGGGCTATGCCTATGACGTGGCCAAGGCCAAGGCTTTGCTTGCCGAGGCCGGTCATCCCGATGGTTTCGACACCCAGCTGTTCGCCATGAACACCGATCCCAACCCGCGCATTGCCCAGGCGATCCAGCAGGACCTGGCGGCAGTCGGCATCAAGGCCAGCATCCAGTCGCTGGCGCAGGCCAATGTCATCGCGGCCGGCGGCGACAAGGCCGGCGCGCCGATGATCTGGTCCGGCGGCATGGCCTGGATCGCCGATTTCCCCGATCCGTCGAATTTCTACGGGCCGATCCTCAGCTGCGCCGGCGCGGTTCCGGGCGGCTGGAACTGGTCGTGGTACTGCAACAAGGATCTCGACGCCAAGGCGGCGGAGGCTGACTCGATCGTCGATGCGGCCAAATCAGGCGAACGTGCCAGGATGTGGAGCGCGATCTACGGCAAGATCATGGAAGACGCGCCCTGGGTGCCGGTCTTCAACGAGCAGCGCTTCACCATGAAATCGCCCCGGATGGGCGGCGCCGACAATCTCTATGTCGACCCTGTCCATATCCCGATCAACTACGACAATGTGTATGTGACCGATGTGCAATAACTGCGACTACACCATCCACGGGCGCCATCACCATTTCGGCTGGGACAATTCCTTTGTCCCGACTGAGCGGGTGGCGCCCGGTTCGACGATCGAGTTTCAGTGCCTGGACTCGTCCGGAGGCCAGTTGACGCTGGACAGCACTGTGGACGACGTCGCTTTGCTCGACTTCGCCAAGGTGAATCCCGTCACCGGGCCCATCTATGTCGACGGGGCTGAGCCGGGCGACGCGCTGAAGATCACAATTGAGATGTTCAAGCCGTCCGGCTTCGGCTGGACGGCGAACATTCCGGGGTTCGGGCTGCTCGCCGACGATTTTCCGGAGCCGGCGCTGAACATTTGGACATACGACGCCGCCTCGCTCGAGCCGGCGCTGTTCGGCAAGCATGCGCGGGTGCCGCTAAAACCCTTTGCCGGCACCATCGGCAACGCGCCGGCTGAAATGGGTCTCCACTCGGTGGTGCCGCCAAGGCGCGTCGGTGGCAATCTCGACATCCGCGATCTCGCGGCGGGCACCACGCTCTATCTGCCGGTGGAGGTCGCCGGTGCGCTGTTTTCGGTCGGCGACACGCATGCCGCGCAGGGCGACGGCGAAGTGTGCGGCACGGCGATCGAAAGCCCGATGGATGTCGTGCTCAAGCTCGACCTGGTTAAAAATGCGCGGTTGAAGACACCGCGCTTCACCACGCCGGGTCCGGTGACGCGCCATCTCGACGCCAAGGGCTATGAGGTGACGACCGGCATCGGACCGGACCTGATGACGGGCGCCAGGGAAGCGGTCTCGCAGATGATCGACCTGCTTGCCGGCCGCTACGCAATGGACCCGGTCGATGCCTATATGCTGGTTTCGGTCTGCGGCGATCTCCGGATCAGCGAGATCGTCGACATGCCGAACTGGGTGGTGTCGTTCTACTTCCCGCGCTGCGTGTTTGAATGAACGCTGCGTTCCGTCACACCCCCCTCTGGTCTGCCGACCATCTCCCCCGCAAGGGGGGAGATCGGATGTCACGACGGATTTCGCCAATCTTCAACGGCGAAGAATGGCCGCGGGGGCGAAACTGCCAATCTCCCCCCTTGCGGGGGAGATGTCCGGCAGGACAGAGGGGGGTGCGCAGGAACACGACCTTCTCCCGGCCGCGCCCACAATGACCCTCGCCGACAACCCCATCCTCGATATCGCCAACCTCTCCGTCAGCGTGCGCGGCGAGGACGGCGAACGGGAAGTCGTGTCGGACCTGTCGCTGACGCTCAAGCGTGGCGAGACGCTTTGCATCGCCGGCGAATCCGGCTCCGGAAAATCGATGACGGCGCTGGCGATAATGCAGTTGCTGCCGCAGCCTGCCGCACGAATTTCCTCTGGCATGATCCAGCTTGGCGAAATCGACCTCGCGACACTCAACGAGCGTCGGATGCGCCGCATTCGCGGCGACCGCATCGCGATGATCTTCCAGGAGCCGATGACATCGCTCAATCCGGTGCTGTCGATCGGCCGGCAGCTGGTCGAGTCGATCGAGGCCCATACCGGCCTGTCGCGTGCCGAGGCCCGCCGGCGCGCCGTCGAGGCGCTGAAGGCCGTCCGCATCTCGGGAGCCGAAAGCCGGCTAAAACAGTTTCCGCACGAACTGTCCGGCGGCATGCGCCAGCGCGTGATGATCGCCATGGCGCTGGCGCTGAAACCGGATGTGCTGATCGCCGACGAGCCGACGACGGCGCTCGACGTCACCGTGCAAGGCGAGGTGCTGGAACTGCTGCGCGATCTGCAGCGCGAACACGGCACCAGCGTCATCCTCATCACCCACGACATGGGCGTGGTTGCCGAAATGGCCGATCGCGTCGTCATCATGCGGCACGGCCGCATGGTCGAGCAGGGAACAACAGCCGACATCTTTGCCCGCCCGCAAGCCGACTATACGCGTGAACTGCTCGCCGCCGTGCCGCGCATTGGTACCGGCGTCGGCCGCCAAAAATCCGCCGAACAAAAATCCGTCGAAGCGGAAATGCCCGGAAGCGTGGCGGTGGTCAACGATCTGCATGTCCATTTCGACCTGCGCGGTGGCTTCTTCGGCCAAGTGAACCGCCGTGTCCACGCCGTCGAAGGCGTCAGCTTTTCGATCGCGCCGCACGAGACGCTGGCGCTGGTCGGCGAATCCGGCTGCGGCAAGTCGACCACCGCCAAGGCGTTGGCCGGGCTTGTGCCCTACCACGGCGATATCGTCATCGGCGGGCGCAATCTCGCGGGCCTTGGCCGTGACCAGCGCAAGGCGGTTCGCCGCGATGTGCAGATGATTTTCCAAGATCCCTATGCCTCGCTTGACCCGCGCATGCGCGTCGGCGACCTCGTTGCCGAGCCGCTGTTGATCCATGGCATCGCTTGGAAGGAAGAGCGCAGCCAGCTTGTGGCGGCGCTGTTCGAACGCGTCGGCCTCTCGGCCGATCAGATGGAACTCTATCCGCACGAATTCTCGGGCGGCCAGCGTCAGCGCATCTGCATCGCGCGCGCTCTCGCGCTCAGGCCCAAACTCATCATCGCCGACGAAAGCGTTTCGGCGCTCGACGTGTCGGTCCAGGCCCGGGTGCTCGACCTGCTGAAGGAACTGCAGCGCGAATTCGGCATCGCCTATCTGTTCATCTCGCACGATATGGCGGTGGTCGAGAACATTTCCGATCGTGTCGCCGTCATGTATCTCGGCCAAATCGTCGAAATGGGCACCCGCGACCAGGTCTTTTCGAACCCGCGCCACCCCTACACCAAGCGCTTGATCGAAGCCGTGCCGGTGCCCGATCCGGCAAGACGCCGGCCGCGTTTCGCGCGTCTCGATCAGGAGATCCCGAGCCCGACCCGAAAAATCGGCGAAGAGCCGCCGAAACTGGCCCTGAGGGATCTTGGCAACGGTCATCTCGTTGCGGTTTCCTGACGTGCGCAACTGTCGGCATTCTTGCGACGCTCAGAGCCAGCGCCGCACCCGTTGCCTGTAGTCGCGATACGCATCGCCGAAACGCCGCTCGAGATAGGCCTCCTCGCGGGCGACGACGCCGTAGCGGATCAGGATCGCAAGCGGTAGCGTGAGGACGAGTATCCAGATATTCTGCGCGGCGACGCCGATGCCGCCATAGGTGAGGAACATGCCGATGTAGATCGGATTGCGCGTCCAGCCGTGGATGCCGGTCGTCACCAGCACACGCGTCGGCTCGATCGTCGGCACCGGCGTCTCCGCGCGCATGAAGTTGCGAATGCCCGCCGCGAAAAGCGCAAGACCGATCAAGATTAGCGAGCCGCCGATAATCCAGCTAACCAGCCCCGCAACCGGGAACGGCAAGCGCAGCAGGCGATCCAGCACGAACCCGATCAGCAGAGCGGCGAGAAAGAGCAGGGGCGGTCTCGCGATGACGCCTGCGGTTCCGCTGTCCGTTTGCCCAGCCTGGTCCATGTCCGCTCCCGCAGATGCTGAAGGCCATGAAGCCCATAGCCCCTAGAGATGACAATCAAGGTGTCATTCTAGAAGTTGACAACAGAGGTGTCAATCGCAGAAGTTGGCACAGACAGGAGGAACGGAAGCGATGGCGTCGGCACGACACCGGACTGACCGAACGACGGGGACGGACCCCATCGCTGACGGCAAGGCCGAGGCGATCACCGAGCTGATGCTCGAAGTGGCCCAGTGCTTCTTCAGGATACGGGCTCTCGGCCAGAAGGCAGGGCTCATCACCAGTTGGGGCGGCGGTGCGTTCGGCTTTATGCGCAGCCTGGCGCTGCTTGGTCCGCTCACCGTGCCGCAGATCGCCCAGATGCGGCCCACCAGCCGCCAGCGCATGCAGCGGCTGGCGGATGAGCTTGCGGCCGAGGGGCTCGTCGAATTCATCGACAATCCAAAACACCGGCGCTCGAAGCTTGTGCAGCTGACGCGCAAAGGCGCCGCGCGCTATGGCGAGCTGAACGCCCAGCTCTTGGCGATCGCATCGACCATGGGCCTCGCTCTCGACGAAGCCGATATCCGCAAGACCGCCGAGGTCGTGCGGCAGCTGAGCGACGATGTGAAACTGCGCTCGGAGCGGCTGGGCTGACGCAAAGGCAACGGCGGCGCTAATGGGGGGATCCCCCGATGCCGGAGCGATGAGCTTGCCTGCCGTTTTCCACGCCCGCCCGCCCTGCCGGCGAAAAATTGCCAACCGGAACCTCTGCGGAGCCGAGGCGTTCGAACCGCAGGAGCTGAGAGCTGCACCTGCAATTTGCAAAAGAGTACTGCAATGGCTCAGAAATCAAAGATAACGACAGGCACGAACGACCGGCCGCGCAACGAAACCAACGGCCAGTCCGGCGAAGGTCTGCCTGATGACAGCAGCACGTCGCTTGAAGTCGACGAGACTGCGGTCGCCCGGTTGAGAAAGCAACTGCAAGGCAAACCCGAGCATTTTGGCGAAGCCAATCCCGACGAGGTTCCGCCAGGCACTCCCGGCGCCGGCGAGCATTTCTGTCGCCGCTGCGCCGGGACAGGCATGATCGACGGCCGCACCTGCCCCGAATGCGGCGGAACCGGAAAGGTGACGACGCCGATAGGCGGCGGCTGAGAAGAACAAGGCAGCGATCCCATCTCGCGGCAAGCTCGATCACTGAAGCGCCAAGAAGTCTGGGCCGACGGCAATTGTGCGAATCAGATCGCCGGCACCCACTTCCAGAACACGCCCTCCATCCGTTCGGGATAGTGCTTGAACTCGCATTCGAAGCGCCATCCGTAAGTCTTGGCAGCCGCCAGCGCTGCCGGGCTGACCGGGTTCATGCCCGTTCCCGGCGCGAACCAGTCCTCCAGCAAGTCATCGGGTATGTAGGCGCCGATCCTCAAAGGCAACTTTTCTAGGACGACATCCATTTCGTCAGGTGCGGACAATGGGGTCTCCTTTCGAGAGCTATGCGAGAACAAGTCATTCGAGGCGGATTGGGTTCCAGGCATCGGTGAGGTGCAAGGCGGGCGTGATGGGCGACGTGTCGGAGATGCTGCCCGTCGATCCGTACATTCCAGGCTACCCGCCGCCGCCGGTGGAAAATTCTAAATGGGCTGTTGGCGCTGCTGGAGGAGTGAACTCGGGGACCAGGTCGCCCAGAGATTGAGGTTGAAACGTATAGAGCATCCGCGACGGAACAGCTCGTGCCTGATGCCGGCTGTTTGCAAGCATATCCCTAAGGACATTTCGGCGTCGGCTATGACGATGGGGAGATGCACCAGTCGTCCCTTGACTTATACGCCGTCGATCGATTCAACCTTCAACTCAGGCGCGTGTGCGTCCCTAAGTTCTCGAAGTGCTATGGCGAACCGCTGACATGAATATCCAAGCCACGAAAACCTTAAGTCTACGATCTGGGAAATCGCCAACCGCCTACGCGGTCCATATCGCCCGCCGCAATACCGCCTGGTCATGCTGCGCCGACTGGATTGCGTTCTGGAGCCGACTAAGGATGCTGTGCTCAAGGAACACGCCAAGCTGACCGCGCAGAACATGCCGGAAAACGCGGTGGAAAAACTCCTCAGCAAGGCGGCGGACCCCAAACGCAAGAAAACGAGGCTCTACAACACCAGCCCGTTCACCTTCCAGCGGTTGCTCGGCGATGCCGAGAATATCGCGCCGAACCTAGCCTCCTACCAATGGCTTTTCACCCACCGCCCGCGCCGGTCAGCTTCAGGAGGTCACGCCGGCCAAAGTCGACACTGGACTGCGCCGTGCTCTCGATTCCGATCTGCTTGTTCATGCCTGTCTCCTTTGATCGTCCTGAACTGTCGCAGGCCTGCCGGGCCATGCTCATTTCCTCGGCATGCGCGGCAGTGTTGCGAATGTCCAAATAGAATAGCGACGACGCCGGCGATCGATTAGGCGGCAAAATCCGCATGTCGTCATGAGGAGAGTTCATCAATCGCAGCTAGCGGAAGGCCCGTCTCGAAGGTGAACATGGCGGTCTATGGGACGCATCGTGGCGATTGCGCCGAATGATCCGACCTTCATCATCGGACGGGCGCTCATCGCTGTCGTCGGTGGCTTTTGGTTCATATCGGCCGCCACGGAGATGCGGCTCGTGCCTGGCAAGACCGAAGCCCGCAGTGCATATATGCTGGCTCAGGTCTGCCGCCCGAAAGACGCGTGCATGGGGTGCTTGGATCGCGCGCCAGAATCGGCGAAACTGGCGGAGAGGGAGCGATTCTCCGATCATCATGTCAAAAGCTCGGAAAACAAGGAGTTCGCGAGCGCTAGATGGAAGTCTTGTGCACCAGTTCTGTATGCAGATGTCCAGGCACGCTGCCCTCGTGGTCAGGGCAATTTCCGTTATCTTCCCCGATTTCAAACTGGGCAACTTCGGACCTCAGCCACCCCGCTAGCAATTCCGCAACAGCCTCCACCTGATCGCCCCTTCGCAATGCGCACTCCCAGACTGTCGCCACGCGCCAGTGGATCCCAATTAGTGCCGCGCGCGCCGCTTTGTCCCGCGCGACATTGGCAGCGAACTTGGACTGCCAGAACTCCGGTCTCGTCGCTGGGGTCGTGGTGTAGCGACATCCTTCATGACGGTGCCAGAAGCAGCCGTGCACGAAGATGGCAGCCCCAAACTTGGGAAAGAGGAGGTCCGGCCGACCCGGAAAGTGCCGCGAATGCAGCCGATACCTGAAACCACGAGCATGCAGCGCACGCCGCAGCACCGTTTCGGGCTTGGTGTCCTTTCCCCGGATTCCGGCCATCATCCGGGAGCGGGTTTCCTTGTTGACAATATCCGTCACAATCAGTCGCAGGCCTCCTGGCCTCCCCCACCTAGCTGATATACACGGTGCCAGGGGAATTCTTAAGGGGTCTGATTTGCCTTCAACTTTCGGCATCGTCGATCTATTTGCTGGTCCTGGCGGGTTGGGTGAAGGCTTTGCCTCCCTTGTCGAAGATGGACATGTGCCGTTCCGGATCGGCATCTCGGTCGAGAAGGAGGCATCGGCTCATCGCACTCTGATCTTGCGCGCCTTCCTCAGGGAACATCGGCGTCGGCACGGGGGCATGTTGGAGCAGTTTATCAACTTCCATGCTGGCCTGATTGCTGAGCCGGATTGGGGCTCGGTCGACGTCGAGGCATGGAGGCTGGCTGCAGAGGAGGCGCGCTGTCTGGAACTTGGCACTGACTCGGCCGCCGAGGCAATTGATGAGGCTGCGTCGAGGCTACGACGCGACTTTGATGACACGATCTTGATTGGCGGACCGCCGTGCCAGGCCTACTCACTGGTCGGCCGTGCGCGCGCGAAGGGCAAACTTGGCTATGTCCCCGAAAATGATACGCGTCACTATCTTTTCCGGGAATATATCCGTGTGCTCGACCGCCTGCGCCCGGCGGCATTCGTGATGGAGAACGTCAAGGGCATGCTCTCATCAACGGTCGAAAGCAGATTTGTTTTCGAGATGTTGATGGAGGATCTGTCGTCAATGGGCACGGGGCGAGGCGAACTTTATCAGTTGCGCGCGATCCGGGTCGAGGATGGCGTCGCAAATCTGCGTACGGCGCGGCAGCCCTCCGACTTTATCGTACGTGCGGAGGCTTTCGGTGTGCCTCAGCGGCGACATCGGGTGATCATCGTCGGTATTCGCTCTGATCTTGCCTATTTGGCATCTGGCGGGAGTATGCCCGTTGTGGATGCGCCGCGCTCGGTAGCCGATGTCATAGGCGCGCTTCCCGCGCTTCGGAGTGGCCTCAGTCGCGGAAATGACAGCGCGGAGCACTGGCAGGCCACGGTGACGTTCGCGGCGAAGCACCTTGTCGAAATTCACCACCATGGAAACAACAGCGAACTTCTCTTCAGGTTCCTGGATCTGGAGCGGCAACTGCGAACGCAACTGGCACCAGTGAGGTCGGCAGTCGCATTACCGGTCGGCTATGGCAATTCGAATGATGAGCTCGTCCGCTGGCTAGAACGCCCCGAGCTCCGCGCGATAGCCCAGCACGAAACCCGAGGCCACATGGTATCAGACCTTGCGCGCTACATGTTCGCGGCAGTCTTCGGCCAAGTTCATGGGGCCAGTCCGAAGGCAGACCAATTTCCGATCGCGCTCAGCCCCGATCATCGCAACTGGCACAGCGGCGTGTTTTCGGATCGGTTCCGCGTGCAGCTGGCACATGAGGCATCGACAACAGTGACCAGCCACATTTCGAAGGACGGTCACTACTTCATCCACCCCGATCCGGCTCAGTGCCGCAGCTTGACCGTACGGGAAGCGGCAAGGTTGCAGACTTTTCCTGACGACTACCTTTTTCTGGGAAACCGGACTCAGCAATACGTTCAGGTCGGAAACGCGGTGCCCCCATTTCTTGCAAGACAGATAGCAGCGCTGTTGTCGAAGACCCTCTCAAAAAAAGATACCAACAAATCCTGAGAATCTTGTAACTCTGCGACATTTCGCGTGAGAGTAGATCGAAACCCTCCTGGATGTCGTAAATGCATGATTCGAGTATAATGCGTCGGGCAGACGTCACCCCCTACGCGGCAGCCTTGATTGAAGGGTTGCGGGATGTTGGATATTCGCTTGAGACTGCTCTTTCAGACATTATTGACAATTCGATTACCGCAGCCGCGCGGCGCATACAAATTCTGACCGAGACTTTTTCTGACGAACCATTCATCGCGATTATCGACGATGGCGAGGGTATGACAGAGGATGAGCTGGTCGCCGCAATGCGCCCCGGGAGCAAGAACCCGCTGGCGACCCGGGATCAACCCGATCTCGGTCGTTTTGGTTTAGGCCTCAAGAGTGCAAGTTTTTCGCAATGTCGGCGGTTGACGGTGATTTCACGCAAGGCCGGAAAGTCGTCTGCCGCCGTCTGGGACCTTGACGACGTCGCGCAAAGAAATGAGTGGGCCGTTCAGCTGCCGAATGATCTATCCGCTATCCCGTGTGTGGACAGGCTGGCAGCGTCTGGCACGCTTGTTCTCTGGGAGAAGCTTGACCGCCTCACCGGGGGCTATTCCCAAGACGCAGCTAGGCGCGCCGAGGTGATCAATCAGCGACTGGCCGAATCCGAGCGGCACCTGCGTCTTGTCTTTCACCGCTTCATGGAAGAATCGAAGCCTCTTCGCATACTGTTGAATGGTCGGTTGCTTCGTCCCTTGGACCCGTTCGCCCGGCAAAACCCAGCGACCATAGCCGATCCGGAAGAAAAACTGACCTTCATACGTGGCGATGTAGGAATCCAGAGCTTCACGCTGCCGCACCACAAGCAAATGGCCAATTCAGGCTGGGAGGACATCGGCGGGCCGGAGGGCCATCTGAAATCCCAAGGGTTCTATCTCTATCGAGGCAGGCGACTGATTCTTCACGGCACTTGGTTCGGGCTGTGTCGTCAGTCGGAACTCACAAAGCTGTCGCGCGTGCGGATCGACATTCCGAACAGCATGGACGGGGACTGGAAGATCGACGTCAAGAAATCATCAGCCCAGCTACCGCCCGTGGTCAGGGATCGACTGAAAAAGGTTATCGAGCGTATCCTGGACGGATCAAAGCGGACTTACCGGAAGCGCGGGCAGAAGCTTGTCGATCACGAGCGTTTGCCGATGTGGCATCGGATTCAGGCCGATGGCCAGATACGCTATCGCCCGAACATCAATCATCCTGCATTTGCCCATTTTGCAGATAGTTTACCAGAGGGCTTCCGTCGTGGGTTCTTCAACTGCATTGCACTTGTAGGAGCATCACTTCCTGTCGAGACGCTGCATTCGGATATGGCGGGCGCAGCCGAGCAAATCAAAGCGGACATGGTGGATGAAGACACGCTGGTTCAGGCTGTTCAGGCGACTTTGTCCGTACTCATCGAGGCCAAGAAAGATATCAAGGACATCGTGTCGATGATGAAGGACGTGGACCCGTTCCGGTCTGCCTGGGATGATACCCAGCGGATCATCGCCGCAGTACTTGATGCGAAGGAGAATTCGTGACCCCAGTGCTAAGCAGCCTTGAAGGCATGACGTCGATGTACATGGCGTCCCAGAGCGCCGCGCACACGGGGCAATCCATTCGTGACATCATCTCGCAATTGTGCAGCACGCCTATGTTCGCGGGAAAGGTCACCGAAGCCGAAGCCGAAGACCTCGCCCGTTTGATCGAGGAAAAGTACGGGATCAGCATGGGGTTTGGAGCCATTGTCGATGCGGCGGACTTTCGACCGTGGCTGCACGACGCCAAGATCAATGGCGAGATCGGAGATTTCTATTGGGGGCGTTACCGGCAACTTCTGAACCTCAGGGGCCTACCGAAGGCGGTCATCGAGGCGACTGACGAGGTGACGGACCGGGTACTCGACCGGTTGGGCGACCCGCGCAACACAATGCCGTGGAGCCGAAGGGGCATGGTCGTTGGGCATGTCCAGAGCGGCAAGACCGCAAACTACACGGGGCTGATCTGCAAGGCAGCGGATGCTGGCTATCGGCTGATCGTGGTCATCGCGGGTATCCACAACAACCTGCGCAACCAGACACAAGCGCGGATCGACGAAGGCTTCATCGGCCGCGACACCGGGCGGCTGGCCCATACCAACAGGGCACAGCGCCAGAAGATCATCGGTGTGGGTACCTTCGATCAGCGAGAGTTTCCCGTTTCGCTGACCAATACGCTGCGCGATTTCAACAAGGCTACGGCCACCACAAACACCAGCCAGGTCGGCCAGTACAACGTGCCCGTTGTCTTGGTGATCAAGAAAAACTCGAGCACGCTAAAGAACCTTCTGGAATGGTTGAAAGAGCACTCCGTCCAACAGAGTACACAGATGGTGCAACAGCCAATGCTGCTGATCGATGACGAGGCTGACAACGCTTCGATCAATACGCGCTACGACAAGGACGAGGTGACGCGGATCAACAGCCAAATCCGTGAATTTCTTTCGCTATTCCATCGCAGCTGCTACGTCGGTTACACAGCGACCCCCATTGCCAACATATTCATCGACCCAGACACCGATGACGATGCTCTGAAGCAGGATCTGTTCCCGCGGCATTTCATCATCGGGCTAGATGCGCCGTCTAACTACTTCGGGGCGCAGAAGGTCTTCATCGACGCGCGTGATACGCATGTCAGGCTCATTGCGGACAATGAAGACGTACTGCCGATGAAGCACAAGATCGATCACCCGGCCGATGCGTTGCCCCCCAGCCTAATCAAGGCTGTCCGCACCTTCATTGTGGCGCGAGCAATCCGCAATTTGCGCGGTCACCAGGCGGCACATGCTTCAATGCTGATCAACGCCTCTCGGTTCACCGACGTGCAGGGACGGCTCAGATCGCAGGTAAGCGATCTTGTCGCGCGGATCCGCGATGCGGTTGCCGTGGATGGCGGTAAAGGCGGCACGGCGCTGAAGAACCCCGAAATCGCTGCCTTGCGTGCGGTGTGGGAGCAAGAGTTTGCCGACGCTGCTGGGGCGAATTGGTCAGGGACCCAGTCACGGCTCCATGAAGTTCTAATTGCAGCAAAAGTGGTGGAGGTGAATGCTTCCAAACGGTCCTCCCCGCTCGACTACGATCAAGGGGGCGAGCATGGCGTCACAGTCATTGCGGTGGGCGGCTTTTCCCTGTCGCGTGGGCTGACATTGGAAGGGCTGACGGTCAGCTACTTCCTTCGCAACTCGATGATGTATGACACCCTGATGCAGATGGGCCGCTGGTTCGGCTACCGACCCGGATATGAGGACCTCTGCCGCGTCTGGATGCCGGCCGATGGCGTCGGCTGGTACGCCCATATCCACGAAGCGATGGATGACTTGCAGGCGCAGCTGAAGCGGATGGAATTGGCTAAGGCCACGCCGGAACAATTTGGTCTGGCTGTGCGCAGTCATCCCGAGGCGCTAATTGTTACGGCGCGCAACAAGATGGGCACCGGGAAGGCTTTGCCGGTCAAGGTAGGCCTCGCCGAGAGCCTGATCGAAACGACACGCATTCGTCTGGATCCAGAGCAACTGAAAAAGAACATGGTGGCAGGTGAATCATTGGTCAAATCGCTCTCTCGGGGCGGCTATTCAGCCGAGCCGCGGCCGCGTGGCTTCCTGTTCAGGGCCGTGGATGTCGAACTGATCCGCTCTCTCCTGCTATCTTTTCGCGCTGACCCGGCCGATCCGCTGACTGATCCAAGGCTGATCAATGACTATATCGACGCGCGTGCGCAAACCGAGCTAGGCAAATGGGATGTGTTCCTGCCCAGTGCCCAGCGGGATGAATTTGCAGCAGTTGATCTGGCGGGGCTACTCCTCGTTCCATTCGAAAGATCTGTTGATCCTGGCAATTTCGCGAAAGGTGTCTTGGCAATCAGCGGTTCAAGCCGTCGCATAGGTTCGGAACAGGACGAGCGGGAAGGTCTTACCACGGATCAGATCAGCGCGGCGATCGAGACATATCGGGAATCCCGCGCTGACAAGAAACTGCCAACGACGCTTTCACCCCGGATTTTCCGGCAGGTCAAAGGACGCCGCCCGTTGCTAGTCATGCGTTTGGTCCGACCGAAGATCGGGGAACAGGAAGGCAAATCTCTGCACGCAGAAGATGTTCTGACTTGGGGAATGTCATTCCCATCAAGTGACATCGAAGGCGGCACTGTCGAGTACGTCGTCAACACCATCAGGATGCGCGAGATGTTCGGCGAAGAAGAACAGGAAACGGAGGCCGACGGTGATCCCGAATGATACGCCATGGTCGGGGCTGGAGGCCGGGAAGGTCGACACGCGCCGGGTCGATGCGAAGGCTAAGTGGAACTTCTTCTGGGCGGTGATGCCTCGGGCCGATGTCGCCCTAGTTCTCCAATTGAAGGAATTGCCGAAGCCGGCTCCTGATCTGCCAAACCTCAAGAACCTCGAATTCAGGTTTCAGACCTTGCCGGGAGGCCCGATCCTTTACATCCGGCTGAAGGATAATGCCCAGCTTGAACTGTTCGAGACGCTGTGCCGGGATGTCGTTGCAGCGGGCGAACAGGCGGATGCCGAGCCCGAAGTGCTGGAGCGTGCAATCGGCCGGACTTTCCGTTGGCACTACCTTATGCGGGGCGGAAGGGCCGAGGCTCTTTCCGAAGACGCGCAGAAAGGCCTGATTGGCGAGTTGGAGGTCCTGAGATGGGTGATTGCCGGACTTGGCCCGAAGGCAGCGCTGACTGCCTGGACTGGTCCTTCCGGAGCGCCAAAGGATTTTGAATTGAAATCCGACTGCATCGAGGTCAAGGCGCGACGGGGTGCCTCGCAGCCCTACGTGAAGATATCAAGTGAACATCAACTTGCCGATGTTGCGGATCGGCGACTCTGGCTTGCGGTACTGGCCGTGGACAACGTGCAAAGGCCGCATGGCAAGACATTGACCGAGTTTGTCGCTGCGATAACCAGCATTCTGGAGATCTTGGAACCGTCGAGCATTCTGGACTGGGATCTCCATCTTGCAGATGCCGGGTTCGATCATCTGCATGATTACTCACCATGGCGGTGGATCGTCTCGGCCCCAGATTTCCATGCGGTGACGACCGACTTTCCGCGCCTCGCGGCGCCCGTTCCGCTAGGCGTATCAAACGTTACCTATGCGCTGTCGCTTGCGGCTTGCGCGCCATACCTCACCGAAACGAAGGCCGTCGAGGCAAAATTGTTCGAGAATCCCGCCCATGACAATGCTTGACGACTATCACCAGAACCTGATGGCCGATATCCGGCGCGAGGCTGACGCCAGTGGTGTCATGATGGTCGAGGCCTTCTTCGACCGAATGGCTGAACGGTTGACAGAAGCGGGCGAGTTGGAAGTGGCGGATCGAGCGTTCTACCAGAATGGCGAAGGCGGGCAGAAACTACGGATCGACGGCTATGCCGGGGACCCCCGTGATTGCGAGGGCGTGCTGGGCCTGATCGTCTGTGACTTCGACGAGTCCGACGATGTCAGAACCTTCGGAAAGGCAGATGCTCCGACCATCCTCAATCCGTTGATCCGCTTCCTCAAAAAGGCGCGGACCGAAGAATTTCGGGATTCGTTAAACGAAGTCAGTGCCGCCTTTCAGGCTTCGGACTTGATCATCACGACCTGGTCTCACATTACCAAGGTCAAGCTGATCCTGATCTCAAATCGGCAATACATCGGCCGTGATGATGCGGTAAAGCTGGCAGACGCCGGCGACGTTCCAATCACCTACTCGGTCTGGGACCTTGCTCGGTTCGAGCGCTTCGACCGTTCCGGTCAGGCGCGCGAAGATATGGTCATCGACTTCGCGAAGGACTTCGGCGGACCGCTGCCGGCTCTGAAGGCGTCGCAGGCGGGGGCGGCACTGGAAAGCTATCTGATGATCGTGCCGGGGCAGCAGCTTGCCGACATCTACGACAAATGGGGCGCGCGACTGCTGGAGGCGAATGTCCGGTCGTTCCTTCAGGCTCGGGCCAAGACCAACAAGGGCATCCAGACCACGATCAGGACGGAGCCGGAATTGTTCTTCCCCTACAACAACGGGCTATCTGCCACGGCCAATGATGTGACCTGCATCCAGACGGCGGAAGGGCTGGCTGTGGCCTCGATCAGCAACCTGCAGATCGTCAACGGGGCACAGACCACCGGATCGATTCATGGCGGGCTGAGGACCGCCAAGGACCAGCTTCCTCAGGTCTTTGTACAGATGAAGCTGACCGTGGTGCCGCCCGACAGGTCCGAAGAAATCGTCCCGAAGATATCGGAATACGCCAACACCCAAAACAAGGTAAACGCCGCAGATTTCTTCTCGAATCATCCGTTCCACGTCCAATTGGAACAGTTCTCGCGCAGCGTGATCTTCGCCCCGAAAGAGGGCGAAAGACATGACAGCAAGTGGTTCTACGAGCGTTCGCGTGGACAATACATAAATGCCCGAGTCAAACTTACAGCCGCGCAGCAGAAAAAGTTTGATCTGGAATTTCCAAAGGCGCAGCTTTTCAGCAAGACCGATCTTGCAAAGTTCGAGTTTTCGGCCACTGGGCGCCCCCATGTGGTCTCGAAGGGTGCCCAGAAGAACTTTGCGGAATTCGCAAAGGAGATCGGCGATGCGTGGAGCAAGAGCGACGTCAAGTATGATGAACTCTGGTTCAAGCGGTTGATTTCCAAAGCATTGATCTTTCGCCAGCTGGAGTCCCAAGTCCCAAAACAGACATGGTACGAGGGTGGCTATCGCGCAAATATCGTAACTTACGCCATGGCCAAGGTCTTTCATGATGCCAACGGCGAAAAGCAGGTTCTAGACCTTGACGTCATCTGGCGACGGCAGTCGATGCCCGAACCGCTGGTTCGGGCATCGTTGATCGCGGCTGCTGAAGCGCACGAAGTCATCACGCACCCGCCCCAAGGCGTGCGAAACATGTCGGAATGGGCAAAACAACAAGCCTGCTGGAACGGCTTGAAGTCACGAAAGCTGGTTTACGATGAAGATTTCGACAGTTGCCTTACACCGATCGACGAAGCCAGAACCACTGCACGCGAGGCGCGCAGCAACAAGGTTCTGACTGCAGGAATAAACGCCCAGGCAGAGGTCGTGACATTGGGAGGCAAATTTTGGAATGCCGCCCTTGGTTGGGGTCGCGAACGCAAACGCCTGACCCCCAACGAGCTGCAAGTCTTGCAGATTTGCTCGTCCATCCCGCGGCGATTGCCAACCGACGTTCAATCGAAGCAGGCGCTGGCTGTCTTGGAGCGGATGAAGGGCCAAGGCTTCGGAGACAAATAGACCACTATCATATCCAATCGACCAATTAGACCATCAGTCTAGTCTTAGTCTAATGCAACGCGGCGGGGCCGGGCCGGTAACCCTTCCTGAGTTCCAACCGTGCTACGACACTCCTTTCGGGACCCACGCGATAGCCACATGGCAGAACTGGCGCACCCGACAGGATTCGAACCTGTGACCTCTGCCTTCGGAGGGCAGCGCTCTATCCAGCTGAGCTACGGGTGCCTTCAGGATCGACGATCCGGAAAACGAACCAGCCGGGTAACCGGCCAGCCACGGCTTCTTAGCGGAAGCCGGCGCGGGCTTCAACGGGCAAGTGGCAGGCGGCAGGGCTGCGAACTCGGAATAACGCATTTTTCGGATTCCACGGTGGCCCACGATCTGGAGCCTGCCCATGCAAACCTGCGGTTTGTCGGAGCTATGAAGAATGGCGCCGCAGCCTGAAATGAAAAACCCGCCTCGGCGGGCGGGCGCAAATCAGCACTATGAATAAATTCCTAGCATAGTTGCCGTCACCTGTCAAGGTGAAACCGCCGATCAAGAGCTCGCCCCCGTCACTGCCGAACCTCACCCTCACTGCTCCCCAGCATACAGAAGCCGTGTCGTCGTGTTCGACGCCGGCGACAGGTTGCGCTGGATCAGCGCCTCGACGTGGTCGTTGCGCTGGCGCGCGCTGTCGGCGCCCATCACCACCAGGATGAGCCGGCGGCCGTCGGCATCGTAGGAGGTGACAATGTTAAAGCCTGAGGCCCTGATAAAGCCTGTCTTGATGCCGTTGACGCCGCGGACGCGGCCGAGCATGTCGTTGTGGCCGCGCACCAGCCTGCCGCGGAACATGAAATCGCTTTCGGAGAAATAGTGAAAATGCTGCGGGAAGCGGGCGCGCAGCGCCGTGCCGAGCACCGCCATGTCGCGCGCCGTCGTCAGCTGGCCGGCGTCCGGCAGGCCCGACGCGTTGCGGAAGACAGTGCTGCGCATGCCGATCTGGCGCGCTTTGGCCGTCATCATCGCGGCAAACGCCTGTTCGCTGCCGCCGAGATATTCGGCGACGGCGACCGCCACGTCATTGGCCGATTTGACGGTGATCGCCCGGATCGCCGATTCGACATCGATCGTCTCGCCGCGCCTGAAGCGCAGCTTGGTCGGCGGCTGCCTGGCGGCGTTGTCCGAGACCGGGATCAGCGTCGTCTTGCTGACGCGGCCCTGCTCCAGCGCCTCGAACAGCAGGTAGAGCGTCATCATCTTGGTCAGCGACGCCGGATAGCGCGGCGCCGTCGAATTGGCCTCGAACAGCGTCTTGCCGCTGCTGCCGTCGATGACGACAGCCGCATATTTCTGCGCCGGCGCCGGCACCGCCAGCATGGTCTCCGTCGGCGTCGTCGCGCAGCCGGCAACGAGCAGCAGCGCAAACGCCGCGACAAATTTTTTGATGAGCGGGAAGTGGCGCGGTTTGGACATTCTGAAGGTAAGCTGTTGCTGAGACGAGTGGGAAACTAGCCTAACCCAATGGTGCCGTCCATTTGGTTAATGCCGGTGTTCACGGCAATCGCTTCGGGTTTGAAATCACCCTGCTCCTGGCGTTGGCGCCGCCCCTCACCTGCCTGCCGGCATCCTCTCCCCGTATAGTGACGGGGAGAGGGACGCTGGCATCGATGGTTTCGCCAATCACCAGCGTTCGCAAGAAGTGGCGCCGGCTTTGCGGCCAGCCCCTCTCCCCGTCACTATACGGGGAGAAATGCCCGGCAGGGCAATGAGGGGCAGCGCCGACGATCGACAATTGAGCTCCACATGGAGTTCCGGCCTGACATGAAATGCCCATCACCCAGCTTGCGCAACCGGCACCGAGCGGGTTTGCTGGCGCCGGCAGAATCAGCAGGTGCGCCATGGATACGCTGACGATCAAGGCAAAGGGCATTTCGGTAACGGTCGATCTCACCGTCGGCCATCTCGCCGACATGACGGTCGATATCGACGGCCGCCGGCTAAAACCGCTGCATCGCGCGCCGTGGATCGACGAGCCGCGCGAGACGCTGCCGCCAGACCTGCCCGCGGGCACCGTTCGCCTGTCCGGCGATTTTTTATGCGCGCCGTTTTCGCGCAGCGATGTCGAGGAAGCGCCCTTGCACGGCTGGCCGGCCAACAGCCGCTGGGAAGTCGTCGCCTCCGCGGCGACTGCCGATGGCTGGCGGGCGATTTTCAGGCTGCAGCACAAGGTCATGGGCGCGACGGTCGACAAGATACTCACCCTGCGCGATGACCATCCCTTTCTCTATCAGGAGCATGTTTTTTCCGGCGGTTCGGGCGGCATTTCCGTCGCCCATCATCCGATGACGGTGATGAAGGACGGCGGCAGGCTGGCCTTCTCGCCGAAGCGATTTGCGGCAACGCCGGACGACCCGCTGGAGCCTGATCCGGCCCGCGGCCGTTTCCGCTTCGCCTATCCCGCGCGTTCCACCGACCTGACGCGCTTTCCCGCCGCCGATGGCGGCACGCTCGACCTGACCGACTATCGCATCGACCAGAGCCGAGAGGATTTCGTCACGCTGGTCGAGGCCGACCATGGCAGACCGGGCTGGACCGCGCTGGCGCGAAAGGCGGAAGCCGATCTCGTTATGGTGCTGAAGAACCCGGCCGAACTGCCGGTCACCATGCTGTGGATCAGCAATGGCGGGCGCGACTACGCGCCGTGGAGCGGCCGCCATCGCAGCGTGCTCGGCATCGAGGACGGCCGCACCGCACTCGGCCACGCCGCGTCGCTGGGCGACAACTGGCTGAAGCGGGAAGGGGTGGCAACCGCCTTTGCCCTTGGCGAAGGCGGCAACGTCTCGTTCCGCCACGTCATCGGCGCACTGCCCTTAATGGACGGCGAGCCGCCGCGCGATATCACCACCACGCAGGGGCGCATGCGCCTCATGGCGGCCGACGGTACGACGCGGGATGTCGCTTTCGACGGCGATTTCCTGCGGATCGGCCGATCCGTGCCCGCCTGATTGGGCTGTGTCGGGGGCGGCGCTTCGGTTGGAGTTAGCCCTCCTATTGCGAGCGTTGGCGCTGCCCCCTCACCCGGATTGCCAACCGAATTGCAAAGGGCAATTCGGGGCAATCCGACCTCTCCCCGAGGGGAGAGGAGATCGCCAGCGCCGACGCCTCTCTCTTCTCCCCAATGGGGAGAAGGTGGCCGCGAAGCGGCCGGATGAGGGGGCAGCGGCGCCGACCTCGACAATTGGTCGATCTTCAATAATCCCGCGTTTGAAAATCCCGCCAACTATCGCCAAGATGCGATCGAAAAACACCCAGCCAGAAAGGCTCCGATGTCCGAGATCGCCCACCTCGCCGCCACCATCTTCAAGCGCGCCGGCAAGGCGCGGCGCTTTGTCGTTGCCATTGCCGGTCCTCCGGGCGCCGGCAAGTCGACGCTGTCGGCCCGCCTGCATGAGCTGCTGCCGGAAGGCGCGGCCGAAATCGTGCCGATGGATGGCTTCCACTACGACGATATCGTGCTCGAGCGGCGCGGCCTGCGCGCGCGAAAAGGCGCTCCGGAGACCTTTGATTTTGCCGGCTTCGAAATCTTGCTGAAGCGCATCCGCGCTGCCGAGCCCGACATCGCCATTCCGGTGTTCGACCGCAGCATGGAGCTGTCTCGCGCGGCCGCTTCGATCATCGCCGCCGACACCAAGTTCATCCTGGTCGAAGGCAATTATTTGCTGCTTGACGAGGAACCGTGGTCGCGGCTGGCGCCGCTGTTCGATTTCTCTGTTTTCGTCGATGTGCCGCGCGCCGAGCTCGAGCGCCGGCTGCTCGAGCGATGGCACGAGCATGGCCGCTCCGACGAGGACGCCCGCGCCTGGATCGCCTCCAACGACATGCCCAACATCGACCGTGTGCTTGCCCGCCGCCGCCCCGCCGATCTGGTGATCGGCGATCACGCCTGATTTGCAAGGGCCAGCCGCGCCTGGAACCTTAGGACTTTCCGGCCGTTGTGTCAGATACGGCAATGATGCTGACATGAGGAAGACTGTCCGATGGCTACTCCGATGGCAACCAAGGCAAGAAAGCCTGCGCCCGGCAAGGGCAGGGCAACTCGATCCAGGGCAACTGGATCCAAGGCTACTGAATCGAAGGCAACTGAATCGAAGACCGGCGCTGGCCCGGCCGTCGCCGCCCGCTCCAAGGATGCAAAACCCAGTTTCGGCAAGGCAGCACCGAAGAAGGTGACGCCGACCGCAGCCAAGGCCTCGGCAAAACCGGCCAGGTCGAGGAAGTCGGCAAGTGGCGGCTCGATGGCAGATAGCGCAATGCGCACGGTCAAGACGACGGCCAATGTGGCGGCCGGCGCGGTTGTCGCCACCGCCAGGGGCGCTGCGTCCCTCGCCGCTTCCGTCATGGGCAAGGGCGGCTCGAAACCCAAAACCAAGGCAAAATAGCCGGTTTTCGGCGCCTGCGCCGATGCGCTAGCCCCGGGCAGGGATAGCAAGACCCCTTTGCACCGGCGGCCGGGCAAGGCCGCGCTCCAGCCATGCCGCGACATGGGGAAAATCGTCGAAGCCGACAAGTTCCCTTGCCTCGTAAAAACCGATCAGATTGCGTACCCAGCCCAGCATCGAGATATCGGCGATGGTGTAATCGTCGTCCATGATCCAGCTGCGGCCCGTCAGCCTCGTCTCGAGCACACCGATCAGCCGCCGTGATTCGTCGCGATAGCGCGCCAGCGGCCGCTTGTCGGCGATTTCGCGTCCGGCGAATTTGTGGAAGAAGCCGACCTGCCCGAACATCGGCCCGATCGAGGCCATCTGGAAGAACACCCACTGGATCGTTTCGTAACGCCGCGCCGGGTCGGCCGGGATCAGCCGGCCGGTCTTGTCGGTGAGGTAGAGCAGGATGGCGCCGGATTCGAACAGCCCGATCGGCTTGCCGCCCGGGCCGTCCGGATCGATCATCGCCGGGATCTTGCCGTTCGGGTTCAGCGACAGGAATTCCGGCGTCCAGCTCTCGTCCTTGCCGATGTTCACCGCATGCGCCTCGTAGGGCAGGCCGAGTTCCTCCAGTGCGATCGACACTTTTACCCCGTTCGGCGTCGGGAACGAATAGAGCTGGATGCGGTCGGGATGGCTGGCCGGCCAGCGCGTGGCGATCGGAAAGGCGGACAGGTCGGTCATCGAAACTCCTGGGATTTTTTTTCGCGCAAGCGCGCCGTCGTGGCGCGTGGCAAGACGCGTCTCGCCGTAGCTGGGGATCCGGTTGCGGTCAGACCGCCTTGAACGCCAGCACCGCATTGGTGCCGCCGAACGCAAAACCGTTGCTGATCGCCGCGCGCACCTTGCGCTCGCGCGCCACATTCGGCGTGATGTCGAGATCGCAATCGGCGTCGGTTTCGCGAAAATTGGCCGTCGGCGGCACGATGCCTTCGCGGATCGCCATGACGCAGGCGATCAGCTCCAGCGCGCCCGACGCGCCGAGGCAGTGGGCATGCATCGATTTGGTCGAGGAGATCGAAAGTTTTTGCGCATGGTCGCCGAAGACGCGCTTGATCGCTGCGGTCTCGATCTGGTCGTTGGCCTTGGTGCCGGTGCCATGCGCATTGACATAGTCGATGTCTTCGGGGTTGAGCCTGGCATCGACGAGGCAGAAGCGCATCGCCGCCTCCGGCCCTTCGATGGTCGGCGCGACGATGTCGGAGGCATCGCCGGAAAGGCCGGCGCCGGCAATTTCAGCGAGTATAGTGGCGCCGCGCGCCATGGCATGCTCGTAGGTTTCCAGCACGACCATGCCGGCGCCTTCGCCGAGCACCAGACCCTGGCGATCGGCCGAAAACGGCCGGCAGGTGTCGGGCGCCAGCACCCGCAGCGCCTCCCAGCCTTTCAGGATGCCCCAGACCAGCGGCGCATCGGTGCCGCCGGCGAGCATGACGTCGGCGCGGCCAAGCCTGATCTGGTCGACCGCCGAGGCAATGGCGTGGTTGGACGAGGAGCAGGCCGAGGTGATGCCGAAGACCGGCCCGCGCAGGCCGAGATTCATGCTGACATGGCCGGCCGCGGCGCCCGGCATCACTTTCGGCACGGTGAAGATGCCAGTGCGGTTCTTGCCTTCGAGCAGGATGGCGCGATAGCTCTCTTCGATCGCCTCCCAGCCGCAGACGCCGACGCCGACGATGGCGCCCATCCGGTAGGTATTGCCCGCGTGCAAGCTTAGCCCGGCCTGTTGCGCGGCCTCCCGCGCGGCGATCGTCGCCAAAAGGCTGAAACGGTCCATCGACACGACCTGCTTGCGGTCGATGCCGTGCTCGGGAAGCGTCCTGATTTCGCAGCCGACCCTGATTTTCAGGTCATGCAGCTCCGAATTGACGATCGGGCCGATGGCCGAGCGGCCGGCGCGCATCTCGTCCCAGATCGCCGGCACATTGGTGCCGAGCCCGCATAAGCCGCCGATGCCGGTGATGACGACGCGCTTGTGCATTCAGTCAGGCTTTTTCGCGATCAGTGCGCGAACCGCCTCGACCATGTCGCCGACGTTCTTCAAATTGCTCCAGGCATCGACCGTGTTCATCTCGATCTCGATGCCATACTGTTCCTCGAGGTCGAAAATGATCTCCGTCAGTTCCAGCGAATGGATGCCAAGTGAGGTCAGTTCGGTGCTGGTGGTGATTTCTTCGCCACCCGGCTCGGCATGAGCTTTGATCTTCTCGATGATGTCCGTTGCCAGCTGGTCAGCCATTCGGTTCCTTCCCCAACCCTTGTCGTTCCCGACGCCAACTGATCGGCGCCTGTTTTTCCCCAGGCTCAAATTGTCATCATCGCCTTTTATCCCGCCAGGCGCTGTGTGACCGTACCAAGACGGCTCCTCTATAGAAACCGAAACGTTGTCAAGCAACAAGCTATATGTCGACAAAGCCGGCGCTGTGGTTATCGTTGGCACCATGGATATGATCGAACCTGGCCTGGCCTTTGTCCCGCCGGCGCAGCGCGTCGCCGGGACGGCGCGGCTTGCCTGTGACAGGAATGGCGGCCGCACGCGTCTTCGGCGGCTTTATCAGGATGGTTCCGCCAAGATTCGCATGCCGGCCGTCTCGGCCGATCCGCTCGAAGCCGTTCTGATCAACACCGCCGGCGGGCTGACCGGCGGCGACCGCCTCGGCTGGGAGGTCGATGTCGGCGCCGGCGCCTGCGCCAGCATAACCACCCAGGCCTGCGAGAAGGTCTACCGCGCCGCGGCCGATCGTGCCGAGGTGCGGGTGAAGCTGACCGTCGGCGCCGGCGGCCGCATCGCCTGGCTGCCGCAGGAAACCATCGTCTTTGATCGCTCGGCCTTCGCCCGCCGGCTCGACCTGGAGCTTGCCGACGGTGCCGAGGCGCTGGTGCTCGAGGCGACCGTCTTCGGCCGCCTCGCCATGGGGGAACGCGCGGCGCACGGCGATTTCCACGACCGCTGGCGCGTCAGCCAGGACGGAGCGCTGGTTCATGCCGAGGATTTCCGCATCGGGCCGGACATAGCGGCGATTCTGGGCCGTTCGGCCGTGGCCGGCGGCGCCATCGCCATGGCGACGGTGCTGATGATCTCGCCGCGGGTGGAGACTTTGCTCGATCCGGCCCGGGACATCATCGGCGGCCAGGGCGACGCCAGCGTCTGGAGCGTGAAGAAATCTGGCAAGCTTCTTGCGAGGCTGTTTGCCGAGAACGGCTACCAGCTCCGCAAGCGGTTGGTTCCGCTCGTCGAATTGCTCAACGGACTGGCGGGTCTGCCCAAATTATGGTCACTCTGATTTCCGATTACGCCATCCTGACCATGCTATTGCGGGGAAACGCATGAACCTGACGCCAAGGGAAAAGGACAAGCTGATCATCGCCATGGCGGCGATCGTGGCGCGCAAGCGGCTCGAACGCGGTGTCAAGCTCAATCACCCGGAGGCGATCGCGCTGATCACCGACTTCGTCGTCGAGGGCGCCCGCGACGGCCGTCAGGTCGCCGAGCTGATGGAGGCCGGCGCCCACGTCGTCACCCGCGCGCAGGTGATGGAAGGCATCGCCGAGATGATCCACGACGTCCAGGTCGAGGCGACGTTTCCCGACGGCACCAAGCTGGTGACCGTGCATGAACCGATAAGATGAGGGCCGACAAGGTGAGGTGAGAAAAATGCTTGAGCTGCGCCCCAACTGCGAATGCTGCGACAAGGACCTGCCGCCTGAGGCGACGGATGCGCTGATCTGCACCTTCGAGTGCACCTTCTGCGCCGATTGCGCGGCAAATGTGCTGGGCGGCGTCTGCCCGAATTGCGGCGGCAATTTTTCAGTGCGCCCGATCAGGCCGGCAGCGATGCTGAACAAATATCCCGCCTCGACAAAGCGCGTCCTCAAGGCCGAAGGCTGCGGCCCGGCCCGCAACGCCGCGTGACGGTACGATCCTGACAGCGAAAGGCATATCGATGGTCCCGATCAAACGCACGTCCCTCGCGGCGATCCTGCTGCTCGCCGCCGGCCTCGTCTTCGGCGTCTTGTGAGGCTGGCGATGATCCCGGGCGAAATCATCACGGCAGGCGGCGAGATCGAACTCAACAAGGGCCTGCCCACCGTCACCATGAAAGTGGCCAACAGCGGCGACCGGCCGATCCAGGTCGGCAGCCACTATCATTTCTTCGAGACCAATGAGGGGCTGAAATTCGATCGCGACAAGGCGCGCGGCATGCGCCTCGACGTTGCCGCCGGCACCGCGATGCGCTTCGAACCCGGCCAGGAGCGCGACGTGACCTTGGTGCCGCTCGGCGGCAAGCGCGAGGTCTACGGGTTCCAGCAGAAGATCATGGGCGCGCTGTGAGATCCCCTGGTCGCGTTGTGCGATCCCCTGGTCGCGTTGTGCGATCCCCTGGTCGCGTTGTGCGATCCAGAGCGTCGATCAGTTTCGGCTCAGCCGGGCGGCTTGGCCGCCGCGTAGATGACGACCTTGCCAGGATCGTCGAATTCGACGGCGAGAACGTCTTCGGTCTGCACGCGTCGAGAGTCGATGGCGTTGAACAGCAATGCGTTCGCCTCGATCTCGTCGCGCAGTTCCGCAATGTCCTCCTGATGCTGCTCGACCTTGCTTTCGATCGCCGGCGGCAGGCCGCCTTCCGTGCGCGCGGCGTCGGTAAGGAACACGATGTCGACCTTGTCGAGCTTGGATGTCTTGCGCACCGCGCCGATGTTTTCACGCGTCCGGTCGATCGCCGTGGCAACTTTGCCGGCCTCGACAGCCGTGTTGGTCTCTTCCTGGCCGACCTCCGAGCCGATGATCTTGTTCTGGGTCTCAGGGCCTTCAAGGCCCTGCGCATTCAACCCGGCCTGAGGAGCGCTCGCCGCAAGAAACGCAGTTGCGGCAAGCGTATGCAGCCATCTGGTGTCGGGGAAGGTGGTGATCGCCATCGCTCGCTCTCAGAGCCTCTTTCGAGACACGGTTCTAGGCCAAAAAGTCGAAACGTATTCCGCCCTGCGAAGGTTCCCTCCCCGATGCGGCAGGCCGGCCTGGTGCCGGCCCGCCACAGCGCATCGTCAGCTGGCTTTCTTGGTGATCAAGGTCAGCGAGCCGTTGGCGTCCATGCTGGCGGCGATCACTTGCGCCGAGGTGAGTCCCTTGGCTTCGAGCGCGGATTTGACCTGGGGCGTCGCGTCGATCGAGCTGCGCAATTTCTGCAGGCCGTCCTCGCCGCGCTTGGCGATCACTTCGTTGACCTTGGTCTGCGTTTCCTTGGGCAGTTCCTCGATGTCGACGACGTTGACGGTCTGGATCGCCGGCGCTTGCGGCTGAGCGCCGGGTGCTGCGGGAGCGGGCGAAGCCGGCGGCTCGGCAGGCTGCGGCGCAGGCTGTTGCTGGGCGCTGGCAGCGGTCGCGAGCAGCAGGGTGGCGGCGGCTGCGAGAGAGATCGTTTTGCGCATAAAACTTCCTTTCCATCGATTGGCAAACGGTCGTTTTGGGGTGACCCTGCCACCTCAAACGTTAAATGGGATCGGAAGGTGTCGCCCAGCAGGTCATTGCGTGACCATAGGATGGCGACAATGTGGGGCCGGGCTTCGCCCGGCTGTATCTTGGGTCCGCATTTGGGGCCGTATTTCGGGAGCATTTGCTGATGGCTAGAATCACCCGCGCCGCCTATGCGCAGATGTACGGCCCGACCGTCGGCGACAAGGTGCGGCTTGCCGATACCGAGCTGTTCATCGAGGTCGAGAAGGATTTCACCCTGCATGGCGAAGAGGTGAAATTCGGCGGCGGCAAGGTTATTCGCGATGGCATGGGACAGAGCCAGGTGTCCCGCGCCCAAGGCGCGGTCGACACCGTCATCACCAATGCGCTGGTCGTCGACGCGTCAGGCGGCATCTTCAAGGCCGATATCGGCCTGAGCGATGGCCGCATCGCCGCGATCGGCAAGGCCGGCAATCCGGACATGCAAAACGGAGTCACCATCGTCATCGGTCCCGGCACCGAAATCATCGCCGGCGAGGGCAAGATCCTCACCGCCGGCGGCTTCGACGCGCATATCCATTTCATCTGCCCGCAGCAGATCGAAGAGGCGCTGATGTCAGGCATCACCACCATGCTCGGCGGCGGCACTGGACCGGCGCATGGCACGCTGGCGACCACCTGCACGCCTGGGCCGTGGCATCTGGCGCGCATGATCCAGTCCTTCGACGCCTTCCCAATGAATATCGGCCTGTCGGGCAAGGGCAACGCGTCGTTGCCGGCCGCGCTTGAAGAAATGGTGCTGGGCGGCGCCTGCTCGCTAAAGTTGCATGAGGACTGGGGCACGACGCCAGCGGCAATCGACTGCTGCCTGTCGGTCGCCGACAACTATGACGTGCAGGTGATGATCCACACCGACACGCTGAACGAATCCGGCTTTGTCGAGAACACGGTGGCGGCGATCAAGGGCCGCACCATCCACGCCTTCCACACCGAAGGCGCCGGCGGCGGCCATGCGCCCGACATCATCAAGGTTTGCGGCCTGCCCAACGTCATCCCGTCGTCGACCAATCCGACCCGGCCCTACACCGTCAACACGCTGGCCGAGCATCTCGACATGCTGATGGTCTGCCATCATCTGTCGCCGTCGATCCCCGAAGACATCGCCTTCGCCGAAAGCCGCATCCGCAAGGAGACCATCGCCGCCGAAGACATTTTGCACGACATCGGCGCCTTCTCGATCATCTCGTCGGACAGTCAGGCGATGGGCCGCGTCGGCGAAGTGGCGATCCGCACCTGGCAGACCGCCGACAAGATGAAGCGCCAGCGCGGTTCGCTGCCGCAGGAGACCGGCGACAACGACAATTTCCGCGTCCGCCGCTACATCGCCAAATACACGATCAACCCGGCCATCGCGCACGGCCTGTCGAACGAGATCGGCTCGGTGGCGGTCGGCAAGCGCGCCGATCTGGTGCTGTGGAACCCGGCCTTCTTCGGCGTCAAGCCGGACATGGTGCTGATCGGCGGCATGATCGCCGCCGCCCCGATGGGCGATCCCAACGCCTCGATCCCGACACCGCAGCCGATGCACTACCGGCCGATGTTCGGCGCCTATGGCAAGGCGATGACCAATTCGTCGGTGACCTTTGTGTCGAAAGCCGCGCTCGATGCCGGCCTGCGCGGCCGGCTCGGCGTCGACAAGCAGATGGTCGCCGTCGACAACACCCGCGGCGGCATCGGCAAGCACTCGATGGTGCTCAACGACGCCACCCCGCATGTCGAGGTCGACCCCGAAACCTACGAGGTCCGCGCCGACGGCGAATTGCTCACCTGCGAACCGGCCACCGTGCTGCCGATGGCGCAGAGATACTTTTTGTTCTGATACCTACAAACGCCCTGTTGGCGGGGCGTCAAATTCGGTGCTCAGTTGTCCAAGCTCTGACGTGCCGTTTTGCGATTGTCTCGAAATTGCGGCATGATGGGCCTCATGAACAGGATTGATCGTCTCAGGGCCCTCACTCCCTACGAAGCGGACTACGTCCAGTGGTGCGCCGAACAAGGCGCGTTGTTGCGCGAAGGTCGTTTCTCCGACCTCGATCGTGAGAATCTTGCCGAGGAGATCGAGAGCTTGGGGAGACGTGACAAACGAGAAATTCGCAGTCGGATGGAGGTGCTGCTTGCACATCTCCTGAAATGGGAATTCCAACCCGGCCATCGAAGTCATAGTTGGCAGTCGTCAATTTCCGAACAACGGATCTGGATTGGAAACATCATCAAGGACAGCCCGAGTCTTCGCCGATATCCCGCTCAGATTTTCGACGAGGCATATAAAGACGCTTTGCTTGTCGCGGTCAGGGAAACGGGTCTCAGGAAATCTCACTTTCCAGGCGAACCTCCATTCACATGCAAGCAGGCGCTCGATGAACGATTTTGGCCGGGCAATCCACTCTCGATGGGCGATTTCCTGCGGGATTAGCTGGGTCCTTCAGCGACCGCCGCTTTCACACCACCTTCGTCGCCGCCGCCCTCGTCTACCAGATATCGTTCATCCTGCGGCTCTTCGACACGATCGTTGAGCACCATTGGGGCGGCGGATGCGATAGGCTACGCTTGTTGGGAAAGGCAGTTTTACATGAAGCTCGACATCCGCACCGATTTCACCAAATTCCCGCGTGCCGTCTCGGTTCTGAGCGCCGGCGAGGCAGGAGCGGTCGCGCCCTACGATCGTGCGGTGCTTGCCCATGACGAGCGGCATCTGCGCCGCCGCGCAATAGAAACGGCCCGTAGCGATAGAGTGCTGGTCGACCTGCCCGAACCGGTGGCCTTGAACGATGGCGACCGCCTGGTGCTGGAGGATGGCCGTCATATCGAGATCGTCGCGGCCGAGGAACCGCTCTACGATATCCGTGCCAGCGGCCCTGTCCATCTGGCCGAGCTTGCCTGGCATATCGGCAACCGCCATCTTGCCGCCGCCATCGAGGCTAACCGCATCCTCATCCTGCGCGATCACGTTATCAAGGCGATGCTGGAAGGCCTGGGCGCCACGGTGAGCGACGTCTCCGAGCCGTTCAAGCCGGTGCGCGGCGCCTATTCTGGGCACAGTCACGGTCATGCCCATGCCGAGGCGCATGCGCACAGCGAGTCGCATTCCCATACCCATAGCGAATCGCATTCCCACAGCCATTCCCACGACCATGACTGACCAGCCTTCCAACGTCGCTTTGTTGCGGCTGATGGCGTGGCTGTCGCCTGCCTTCCCGGTCGGCGGTTTTTCCTACAGCCATGGTCTCGAACAAGCCGTGCATGCCGGCCTGGTCGCCGACAGCAAAGACCTCGCCGCATGGCTGGAGACGCTGGTCGAGATGGGCTCGGGCTGGAACGATGCCGTGCTGTTTGCCGAAAGCTGGCGGCGCGCCCGCCAAGCCGGCGATCTCGCCGAAATCGCAGCCCTCGCGGAGGCCTTGGCCGGCTCGCGCGAGCGCCACAGCGAGACCATGCTGCAGGGCGCCGCCTTCCTGAACGCGGCGTCGGCCTGGCCGTGTCAGGTGCTCGACCGTCTGCCGGCCGAGTGCGCCTATAGCGTCGCCGTCGGTGCAACTGCCGGTGGCAATGCCATTGCCCTGCACGATGCACTGTCCGCCTTCCTGCACAGCTTCTTTTCCAACCTCGTCCAGGCCGCGATCCGGCTCGGCGTCGTCGGCCAGACCGGAGCGACCGCGCTGCTCGCCGGCTTCGAGCTGCTGGCGTTGGAAACTGCCGCCCGCGCTGCCGGCTCGACGCTGGACGATCTCGGCGGCTGCGCCTTCGTCTCGGATGTCATGGCGATGAAGCACGAGACGCAATATTCGCGGCTGTTCCGCTCATGATCGTCCTCGCCTTCGCGCTCTCCTTCGTCCTGCTGCTGATCACCACCCTGCATGTCTATTGGGGCATTGGCGGCATCTGGCCGGGCAGGGACGCTGCCTCCTGCGCCCGCGCGGTGGTCGGCTTTCGCGGCGTCGACGAAATGCCGGCGCCCTTTGCCAGCTTTGCCGTCGCCGCCTGCCTCGGCCTGGCGACGCTGTGGCCGCTGGCGCTCCAAGGCGTGTTTGCCACGCCCTTTCCCAAGGCCGGGCTCGCCGCGACAGCGCTGCTCATCGCGCTGGTCTTCCTGGGGCGCGGCATTGCCGGCTTCACGCCGTGGTGGCGTCGGCTGGCGCCCGAACAGCCTTTCGCGCGGCTCGATGTCAGCTATTATTCGCCGCTCTGCCTGGTTGTCGGGCTCGGCTTTGCAGTGCTAGCCATCATGGAGTTCCCTGGATGACACAAGCCAATGGTCCCCTTCGCGTCGGCATCGGCGGCCCTGTCGGCTCCGGCAAGACGACGCTCACCGAAAAGCTCTGCAAGGCGCTGCGCGACGAGTTTTCGATCGCCGTCGTCACCAACGACATCTACACCAAGGAAGACGCCATGATGCTGGCCCGGCTTCAGGCGCTGCCCGAGGATCGCATCATCGGCGTCGAGACCGGCGGCTGCCCGCACACCGCCATCCGCGAGGACGCCTCGATCAATCTGCAGGCGATCGCCGAGATGACCAGGAAATTCCCGGATCTCGACATCGTCTTCATCGAATCGGGCGGCGACAACCTTGCCGCCACGTTTTCCCCGGATCTCGCCGATCTGACGCTCTACGTCATCTCGGTCTGCCAGGGCGAAGAAATCCCGCGCAAGGGCGGCCCGGCGATCACCCGGTCGGATTTCCTGGTCATCAACAAGAGCGATCTCGCCCCCTATGTGAACGTCAATCTCGATGTCATGGAGCGCGACGCCGCCCGCATGCGCGGCAAGCGGCCGTTCGGATTTACCGATCTGTCGCGCGGCAAGGGCCTGCAGCAGGTGATCGATTTTATCGTCGAGAATGGCGGGCTGCGCATCGACGCCGCCAGAAGCACGGCGGCGTAAGGCACGGCGCTCGCCTGCACCAAACGAAACCGGTTGCGCGCATCGGCGGCGCACGGCATCCTTGCTTCTTTCACGGAGGTTTTCGATGAGCATCGCCCGCCTGCAGAAGGAAATGCTGACCAACCTGCCCTTCTACGAGGAACGCGTCGATCTGGCTTGCGCCTTCCGCTGGACGGCGCGGCTCAACATGCATGAAGCGGTGGCCAATCATTTCTCGCTGGCCGTCAACGATGACGGCTCGCAATTCCTGATGAATCCCAACCAGGTGCATTTCTCGCGCATCAAGGCGAGCGACCTGCTGCTGATCGACGCCAACGATCCCGATACGCTCTCCGGCCCGGATGCGCCCGACCCGACGGCATGGGGGCTGCATGGCGCCATCCATCGCAATGTCCGTCATGCGCGCTGCGTCATGCATGTGCACTCGACCCACGCCACGGTGCTCGCTTCGCTCGCCGACTCGACGCTGCCGCCGATCGACCAGAACTCGGCGATCTTCTTCAACCGCCACGTCGTCGACGGCCATTATGGTGGGCTCGCCTTCGAGGAAGAGGGCGAACGCTGCTCGCAGCTGCTCACCGATCCGAAGGTCAAGGTGATGGTCATGGGCAACCATGGTCTGCTGGTCATCGGCGATACCGTCGCCGACACCTTCAACCGCATGTTCTATTTCGAACGCGCCGCCGAGACCTACATCAAGGCGCTGTGGACCGGCCGTCCGCTACGGGTCCTGTCGGACGAAATCGCCGAGAAGGCAGCAGCGGAGCAGGAAGATTATCCCGGCCAGGCTGAGCGGCACCTTTCCGAATTGAAGGCGATCCTCGACGAGCAGGAGCCGGTCTACCGGAACTGATGCCTCCTTCTCCCCGTCACTATACGGGGAGAAGGACCCTCTTAAAGCCCGAGTTCAGCCCGCAATTCGTCGGCGCTGTTGATGACGATCGCGCCGGGCGGCCCTGCCATGGGTGCTTCCGGCCAGAAGATCGTGCTGATCCCCGCCGCCAGCCCTGCCGTGGCGCCGGTCACGCTGTCCTCGACGGCCATGGCATCGACTGGATCGACACCGGCCAGCCATGCGGCGCGCAAAAACGGTTCGGCGTGCGGCTTGCCTTCGCGCACGTCGTTGCGGCTGATCGTCTTCATGCCGGGATAGAAAAGACCGACCATGCGCAGATTGGCGTCGACGACCAGCCGGTCGGAATTGGACACCACCGCTTGCGCCACGTCAAGCGCGCGCAGCTCGTTGTAGATCTCGATGGCGCCGGGGCGCGGCTTCAGCGTCTCGGCCATCGGCAGATAGTGGTCGTATTTGCGCACGATCCAGTCGTCGAAGGCCAGGCCGAGGCCGAACTCGTCGCGCAGCATCTCGTAGACCGGCCATGCGGCGATGCCGAGCACGCGCTCATGCAGGTTGGCCGGCGCCGCGATGCCGACGCTGTGCAGCGCCGCTATCAGCGCCGCCTCGTGCAACGGCTCGCTGTCGACCAGCGTGCCGTCCATGTCCCAGAAAACCGCTTTCGGCGTCATGCAAGGCTCCTTTGCCCGAATCCCTTAAAGGGTTTGCCTCGGGAGATAAACCGCCGCGCCTGGCTGCACCAACGTTGTGGGATCTGCTTGGATATAACCCCCACTCGAAACACCGCAGGCACCATCGGGAGCTTTACCTAGGCAATTGCTCTGGCAACAGGCAATTGCTTACAAACGCATTCCCCGGTAGAACTAAATGCGCTCCCGCTCGGTGCTCGGGGGCAGGGAGGCAGCAAGTTGAATTCCCGGCAGGACAGCGGCAGCAACAGGCTGGACGACGCGGCGCGCGCCGGTTGGCTCTATTATGTCGCCGGCAACACGCAGGACCAGATCGCCTCGACGCTCGGCATCTCACGGCAGACGGCGCAGCGGCTGGTGTCGCTGGCGGTCTCGGAAGGGCTGATCAAGGTGCGTGTCGACCACCCGATCGCCAATTGCCTCGACCTCGCGGCCCGGCTGAAATCGCGCTTCGCGCTCGATCTGGTCGAGGTGGTTCCAAGCGATCCCTCCTCCTCCTCGACTATTGGCGTCGCCGTGGCGGCGGCCGCCGAGATCGAGAGGCGGCTGCGCTCGCCGACGCCGATCGTCATGGCGATCGGCACCGGCCGCACCCTGAAGGCGGCAATCGAGCAGCTGCCGCCGATGGAATGCCCGCAGCACAAGGTGGTGTCGCTGACCGGCAACATCTCGCCCGACGGTTCGGCCGCCTTCTACAACGTCATCTTCACCATGGCCGACAGGGTCAAGGCACGCTCTTTTCCGATGCCGCTGCCGGTCATCGCCTCCTCGCCGCAGGAGCGCGAGATGCTGCTCAGCCAGCCGATGATCCAACCGACGCTGGCGCTTGCCGCGGAAGCCGACGTCACCTTCGTCGGCATCGGCGATCTCGGCCCCAAGGCGCCGCTTTACGAGGACGGCTTCATTTCGGAGAGTGAATTGAAAGCGCTGCAAAAGGCAGGCGGCGTCGCCGAGATCGTCGGCTGGGTGTTCGATCGCGAGGGCCGGATGATCGAGGGCATCACCAATGACCGGGTGTCGTCGGCATCGTTGCCGTCGCGTGAAAAATCGCTGGTGATCGCGCTCGCCATGGGCGAGCGGAAGCTGCCGGGCATACTTGCGGCTGTCAATCGGCGGCTGGTCAACGGCCTCATCACCGACGAGCGGACCGCCGCCGCCTTGCTGGCCGCCAGCTGATTTGCGATAAATCAAGCAGGGCTATTTGCGCCGGCCATAAGGATCGTTCCCGTCGAGAAAACCCATGTCGCGCTGCAGATGCGGCGGCAATTCCCTGATGTCGAGATACGCCCGTTTCCTGGCTCCGTGCCGCGCCAATCCACGCGCTAGCCGCAAAAACCAGCCTTGGCCTGGCGTCAGAAATAGCTTTTCCTGTACAATGGTCATGATCATCAGCCTTCGTTATCTCTAGACGAGAGTGATCGTCGACCTCAAATATCGGCCGGCTCGGCCCTTGCTGCCAATCAAACGTCGATCACGGCCCATAAGGAGGGCTTATGCCTGAACTCAAGTCACGGCAGGTCTCCCAGCTCCCTCCGCTTCAGGCGATCCGGGTGTTCGAGGCGGTGGCGCGGCATCTTTCCTTCACCAAGGCCGCCGGCGAGCTTGGTATGACGCAGGCGGCTGCGAGCTATCAGATCAAGCTTCTGGAAGAGCGCGTCGGGGCACCGTTGTTCCTGCGCCGGCCAAGGCAGATCGTGCTGACCGAGGCGGGGCAACGCATGGCGCCTGCGGTCAGCGAGGCGTTCGCCCTGTTGGGTGGAGCCTATGCCGCGGCGCGCAGCGGCGCCGACGGCGTACTTTGTGTCTCGACGCTGCTGACCTTTGCCTCGAACTGGCTGGCGCAGCATCTCGGTTCGTTCCAGGTCGCGCATCCGTCGCTGGCGGTGCGCCTCGATACATCGAACCGCCTCGTCGATTTCGCCCGCGAGGACATCGACATCGCCATCCGTTCGGGCGGCGGAAACTGGCCGGGCGTGGAGGTGCACAAGCTTTTCAATGCGGACTTCACGCCGATGCTGAGCCCGAAACTCGCGGCAAGCATCGGCGGGGTGAAGGAGCCGGCCGATCTGTTGCGCCTGCCGATCCTCGACCCCGGCGATATCTGGTGGCGGGATTGGTTTATCGCCGCCGGCCTGCCGGTGGAGGAACTGGCCAGGCGCCCCGGCTCCAGCATGGGGGCGCAGGCCTATGAGGCCAACGCCGCGATCGCCGGGCAGGGCGTGGCGATCGTAACGGCCGCTCTTTTCAAGGCCGAGCTTGCCGATGGCCGCCTGATCCAGCCTTTCGATCTGGTCGGCGACGACGGCCACGCCTATTGGCTGGTCTATCCCCAGGCGCGACGCAACGTGCCGAAGATCCGCGCTTTTCGCGAATGGATCCTGGCTGAGATTGCCGGCCAATAGTCGATAATCCACCCGGTCAAGCGGGCACCGACATCCGGCCTGTTCGCGCGCAAAAATCCTCCGGAGCAAGATCCGCACGAGGCTGCGTGCTGCGCTGCAGCAACGAATCCGGCTTGACATAAATCACGCGAGGTGAGTAATTGCTCACAGCCAAAGCAAATGCTCAGCTTGGTACATGGGAGGAATTTTGATGAAACTTCGCACGCTCACCCTGGGTCTGTTGTCGGCCAGCACCCTCGCGTTCGCCGCGCATGCCGAATCCATCACCATCGCCACCGTCAACAATGGCGATATGGTCCGCATGCAGACGCTGACCGACGATTTCACCGCCAAGAACCCCGATATCCAGCTCCAGTGGGTCACGCTCGAGGAGAACGTGCTGCGCGAGCGCGTCACCACCGACATCGCCACCAAGGGCGGCCAGTACGACGTGATGACCATCGGCACTTACGAAGTTCCGATCTGGGCCAAGCAGAGTTGGCTGCTGCCGCTCGACAAGCTCGGCGACGACTATGACGTCAAGGACATCATCCCGGCCATTGCCGGTGGCCTGTCGGTCGATGGCACGCTTTATGCAGCACCGTTCTATGGCGAAAGCTCGTTCGTCATGTACCGCAAGGACCTGATGGAGAAGGCCGGGCTGACCATGCCCGACGCGCCGACCTGGGACTTCGTCAAGCAGGCCGCCGAGAAGATGACCGATCGCGCCAATGGCGTGAACGGCGTCTGCCTGCGCGGCAAGGCCGGCTGGGGCGAGAACATGGCCTTCCTGACCGCCATGTCGAACTCCTTCGGCGCACGCTGGTTCGATGAGAACTGGAAGCCGCAGTTCGACCAGCCCGAATGGAAGAACACGCTGCAGTTCTATGTCGACCTGATGAAGGCCAATGGCCCGGAGGGCGCATCTTCGAACGGCTTCAACGAAAACCTGGCGCTGTTCCAGCAGGGCAAGTGCGGCATGTGGATCGACGCCACCGTCGCTGCCTCCTTCGTCTCCGACCCAAAGAACTCCACGGTCGCCGACAAAGTCGGTTATGCGCTGGCGCCCGACAATGGCCTGGGCAAGCGCGGCAACTGGCTGTGGGCGTGGTCGCTGGCCATTCCCGCCGGCACGCAAAAGGCTGACGCCGCCCAAAAATTCGTATCCTGGGCAACCAGCAAGGCCTATCTCGAGCTCGTCGCATCGAAGGAAGGCTGGGCCAATGTTCCGCCGGGAACGCGCACCTCGCTCTACGCCAACCCCGAGTACCAGAAGGCGGCGCCGTTCGCCAAGATGACACTGGATTCGATCAATGCCGCCGATCCGACGCATCCGACCGTCAAGCCGGTGCCCTATGTAGGTGTCCAGTTCGTCGCCATCCCCGAGTTCCAGGGTCTTGGCACCACCGTCGGCCAGCTGTTCTCGGCGGCACTCGCCGGCCAGACCAGCGTCGACGACGCTCTGAAGCAGGCCCAGGACGCCGCCACCGCAACGATGACCGAGGGCGGTTATATCCAGTAGGCTCCTCCCGGTGCCGAAAGCCGGTTGCCCATCTTAACCGGCAGGGGCCGCCCGAATCCCAGTTCGGGCGGCCACCTTCACAACACTGAAAAATTTGGCTGACCTTTGAAGGGTGACCGTCATGGCTACTCAGCAGACCCGTTCGCTTGCCCGCTTCATGATGGCGCCATCCGTGGTGCTGCTATTCGTCTGGATGATCGTGCCGCTGGCATTCACCCTGTGGTTCTCCTTCCAGCAGTACAATCCGCTCAACCCGATCCGCGACGGCTTCGTCGGCTTCTCGAATTACGCGCTTTTCTATTCCAATCCGGCATTCCTGCAGTCGATCCTCAACACGCTAATTCTCGTGGCCAGCGTGCTTTTGATCACGGTGATCGGCGGCATCCTGCTGGCGCTGCTGATCGATCAGCCGATGTGGGGACAGGGCATCGTCCGCATCCTCGTCATCTCGCCGTTCTTCGTCATGCCGCCGGTCGCCGCGCTGGTCTGGAAGAACATGATCATGCATCCGCAATACGGCGTCTTTGCCGACATTGCGCGCTTCTTCGGCGGGCAGCCGATCGACTGGTTTGGCCAATACCCGATGCTGGCGATCATCATCATCGTCGCCTGGCAATGGCTGCCGTTTGCGACGCTGATCCTGTTGACCTCCCTGCAGTCGCTCGACGGCGAGCAGAAGGAAGCCGCCGAGATGGACGGCGCCGGTTTTGTCAGCCGCTTCATCTATCTGACGCTGCCGCATATGTCGCGCGCCATCACCGTCGTCATCCTGATCCAGACGATCTTCCTTCTGTCGGTCTATGCCGAGATCCTCGTCACCACCAATGGCGGCCCGGGTTACGCCTCCACCAACCTGCCCTTCCTCGTCTACCAGAAGGCGTTGCTGGAGTTCAAAATCGGCCAGGCATCCGCCGGCGGTATCATTGCGGTCATTTTAGCCAACATCGTCGCCTTCTTCGCCATGCGCGCGGTCGGCAAGAACCTGGACAAATAAGGGAGGAAACGATGGCACGTGCAGTCAGCACCCAGCACAAGACGATCGCGACCGCGGCCGCCTGGATCGTCGCCCTGCTGATCTTCTTCCCGATCCTTTATACGATCATCACCTCGTTCAAGTCGGAGCAGGAGGCCATCCAGGGCTTCAACCTGTTTCCGTCGGGAACCACGGAAAGCTACACCGCGGTCGAGGCGCAGAGCGGCTACTTCAAGTTCTTCCTCAACTCGGTGTTCCTGTCGGTCGGCTCGACCATCCTGGCCTTGCTCGTCGCCATACCGGCGGCCTGGTCGATGGCGTTCTCGCCGGGCAAGTGGACCAAGGACATCCTGATGTGGATGCTTTCCACCAAGATGATGCCGGCGGTCGCCGTGCTGTTCCCGATCTACCTGATCTTCCGCGATACCGGACTGCTCGACAGCCGCATCGGCCTGATGATCATGCTGATGCTGATCAACCTGCCGATCGTGGTGTGGATGCTCTACACCTATTTTCGCGAGATCCCCGGCGAGATCCTGGAAGCGGCGCGCATGGACGGCGCATCGCTCTGGAACGAGATCGTCTATGTGCTGACGCCGATGGCGGTGCCGGGCATCGCCTCGACGATGCTGCTCAACATCATCCTGGCGTGGAACGAGGCGTTCTGGACGATCCGGCTGACCACCACCGAGGCCGCGCCGCTTACTGCCTTCATCAGTTCCTTCTCAAGCCCGCAAGGGCTGTTCTGGGCCAAGCTTTCGGCGGCCTCGACGCTGGCGATCGCGCCGATCCTGATCATGGGCTGGTTCAGCCAGAAGCAGCTGGTGCGCGGCCTGACGTTTGGCGCCGTGAAGTAACACCGCCGCAAGCGATGAACGACGGACAATAACCCCTCGGGGAGGAAACCATGGGAAACATCACGCTCAAGCACGTCTCCAAGTCGTTCGGGTCGACGATCATTATTCCGGGCATCGACCTGGTCATCGAAAACGGCGAGTTCGTCGTCTTCGTCGGCCCGTCGGGCTGCGGCAAGTCCACGCTGCTGCGACTGATCGCCGGGCTGGAGGACACCACCGCCGGCACCATCAACATCGACGGCCGCGACGTCACCGGTGAGGCGCCGGCCAAGCGCAAGCTGGCCATGGTGTTCCAGTCCTATGCGCTCTACCCGCACATGACCGTGGCCAAGAATATCGCCTTCCCGCTGAAGATGGCGGGCGAGGACCAGGCGACCATCGATCGGAAGGTCAAGGACGCGGCACGCATCCTGAACCTCACCAACTATCTCGATCGCCGCCCCGGCCAGCTCTCCGGCGGTCAGCGCCAGCGCGTCGCCATCGGCCGCGCCATCGTGCGCCAGCCATCAGCTTTCCTCTTCGACGAACCTCTGTCCAATCTCGACGCAGCACTGCGCGGCACCATGCGGCTGGAGATCAGCGAACTGCATCATCAGCTCAAGACGACGATGATCTACGTCACCCACGACCAGGTCGAGGCGATGACCATGGCCGACAAGATCGTCGTGCTCAACGCCGGCAACATCGAACAGGTCGGCTCGCCGATGGAGCTCTACAAGACGCCGAAGAACCTGTTCGTCGCCGGCTTCATCGGTTCGCCCAGGATGAACCTGATCGAAGGCGCGCCGGCGGCCAAACATGGCGCCAAGACCGTCGGCATCCGTCCCGAGCATATGAACATCTCGACGACTTCAGGCGAATGGAAAGCCACGGTCGGTGTTGCCGAGCATCTCGGCTCCGACACGTTTCTGCACGTTCAGGCCGACGGTGTCGGGCCGCTGACGGTGCGCGCCGACGGCGAACTGGCGGCCCATCACGGCGACACGATCTATCTGACGCCGGACCAGACCAAGCTGCACCGCTTCGGCGCCGACGGAAAGGCGATGATGCAATGAGGCTCGAGGGAAAATCGGCGCTGATCACCGGATCGGCGCGCGGCATCGGCAGGTCGTTCGCCGAAGCCTATGTTCGCGAGGGCGCCACCGTCGCCATCGGCGACATCAACCTCGAAGCCGCGGAAAAGGCCGCTTCGGAGATCGGTGGCAAGGCTTACGCCGTGAAACTGGACGTCACCGATCTCGCTTCGATCGAGGCGGCGGTGAAAGCAGTCGAGACAGGGGCCGGCGGACTGGACATCCTGGTCAATAACGCCGCTTTGTTCGACCTGGCGCCGATCGTCGAGATCAGCAAGGCGAGCTATGACAGGCTGTTTTCCGTCAATGTCGCCGGCACGCTGTTCATGCTGCAGGCAGCCGCCCGCTCGATGATCGCGGCAGGCCGGGGTGGCAAGATCATCAACATGGCGAGCCAGGCCGGCCGCCGCGGCGAGGCGCTGGTTGCCGTCTATTGCGCCACCAAGGCAGCCGTCATCTCGCTCACCCAGTCGGCCGGCCTCGACCTGATCAAGCACCGCATCAACGTCAACGCCATCGCGCCCGGCGTCGTCGACGGCGAGCACTGGGACCATGTCGATGCCCTGTTCGCCAAATACGAAAACCGACCGAAGGGCGAAAAGAAGCGGCTGGTCGGCGAGGCCGTGCCCTATGGCCGCATGGGCACGACGCAAGACCTCACCGGCATGGCGGTGTTCCTGGCCAGCGACGACGCCGAATACATCGTCGCCCAGACCTACAATGTCGATGGCGGCCAGTGGATGAGTTGAACTTTCCTTCTCCCCTTGGGGGAGAAGGTGCCGAGTGACACGAGGTGGACGGGGGGTTCTGATGCAGCACTTCGTCCAGCACCCCTCAACCGTCTCGGCGCCGCGCGCCGATCCACCTTCTCCCATAAGGGGAGAAGGTCAGGCAGGCGCAGGCGCCGCAATGAGAAGGCGTTTGTTAAAATGACCGTAAAACTCTCATCGGCGGCACTGTCCCGCCTGCCGGAAAAAGTCGTCGGCCCGAAATACGATCGCGCCGCGCTCAGGGCCGGCATCGTGCATTTCGGCGTCGGCAATTTCCATCGCTCGCACCAGGCCATCTATCTCGACGACCTGTTCAATGCGGGCGTCGGCCACGACTGGGCACTGGTCGGCGCCGGCGTCTTCGACGGTGAAAAAGTTGGCCGCGGCAAGTTGCAGGAACAGGACTGGCTGACCACCGTGGTCGAGCAGGATTCTGGCCACATGAGCGCCCGCGTCACCGGCGCCATGATCGACTTCCTGATGCCGGGCGATGCAGCCGCGATCTTAGAACGGCTTGCCGACCCGGCGATAAGGATCGTTTCGCTGACCATCACCGAGGGCGGCTACTTCATCGATCCGGCATCGGGCGTGTTCAATCCGACCCATCCCGATATCGTCGCCGACGCGCAGCCGGGAGCAATGCCGAAGACTGTCTTCGGCATCATTCTTGCCGGGCTGTTGCGCCGCCGCGACGACGGCATAGTACCGTTCACGATCATGTCCTGCGACAACATCCCCCACAACGGCCATGTCACCGCCGACGGCGTCATCGGGCTCGCGCGACTGATCGACGAGAAACTGGCGACCTGGGTGAGCGAGAACGTCGCCTTTCCCAACGGCATGGTCGACCGCATCACGCCGGCCACCACCGACCGCGAGCGCGGCATTCTGTCGAGCGAGTTCGGGCTCGACGACAATTGGCCGGTATTTTGCGAGCCGTTCAGGCAATGGGTGCTGGAGGACCATTTCACCGACGGCCGCCCGGCGCTGGAAAAGGTCGGCGTGCAGTTCGTCAGCGATGTCGCGCCCTATGAGCTGATGAAGATCCGCATCCTCAATGGCGGCCATGCGACCATCGCCTATCCGGCCGGGCTGATGGACATCCATTTCGTCCACGAGGCGATGCAGGAGCCACTGGTGCGCGGCTTTCTCGACAGGCTTGAGCACGACGAGATCATCCCGACCGTGCCGCCGGTGCCGGACACCGTGCTGGAGGATTATTATCAGCTCATCGAGCACCGCTTCTCCAATCCGAAGATCGGCGACACCATCCGCAGGCTTTGCCTCGACGGCTCCAACCGGCAGCCGAAATTCATCATCCCGACCATCGCCGACCGGCTGAAGGCCGGCAAGGGCGTGGCCGGCCTGGCGCTGGAATCGGCGCTCTGGTGCCGCTACTGCTTCGGCACGACCGATAGCGGCGCCGTCATCGAGCCCAATGATCCAAGCTGGGACCGGCTGCAGACGACCGCCAGGGCGGCAAAGGCTGCGCCTGCCGCCTGGCTGGCCATGGAGGACATCTATGGCGAGGTCGGCCGCTCGACGCCGTTCGTTGAAGCCTTTGCCAAGGCGCTCGAGGCGCTCTGGGCCGAGGGCGCACGTTCGACGCTGACGCGCTACCTCGCCGGCAACCTCTAAGATCGGCTCAATGCATGTCCCCGCCGATGAGGGCCCTGCAATGACGCTTGACCTGGTCATTTTCGATTGCGACGGCGTGCTGGTCGACAGCGAGGGGCTGTCCGTTTCGGCGCTGCTTAGCATGATCACGCTTGCCGGCGGCAGTGTCAGCGAGGATGCCGCCTATGAGCATTTCCTCGGCAAGAGCATGAAAAGCGTTCGCGAAATCCTCGGTCGCGACTTCGGACTTGATATCACCGACCTGCTTCTGAGCGAGATGCGCGTCGGGCTGATGCGCAAATTTCGCGACGAGCTGAAGCCGATCCCCGGCATCGGCCGGGTTCTTCCGAAGCTTACCGTGCCATGCTGTGTTGCTTCCTCCGGCACGCTGGATCGCATCCGCTATGCGCTCGACGTCACCGGGCTGCTCGGGCTGCTCGAGCCGCATCTGTTCAGCGCCGCCATGGTGGCGCGGGGCAAGCCGGCGCCGGACCTTTTTCTCCACGCCGCCGCCAAAATGGGAGCGATCCCGCAAAATTGCGTCGTCGTCGAGGACAGCCCCGTCGGCGTCGCGGCGGCACGGGCGGCGGGAATGCGCGTCCTCGCCTTCACCGGCGGCTCGCATGCCGGCAACCCGGCACTGAAAGCGCGGCTTGCGTCGAGTGAACCGGACTTTATATTCGCTGACATGCTGCAACTGCCCGATCTGATTGCAGGCCTGGGAGCGAGAGTAAGAACATCTTGACGAACAGTTTCGTTTGCGCGGTCGATGTCGGCACCGGGAGCGCCCGTGCGGGCATTCTCGACACCGGAGGCACCTTGCTCGGCCGCGCCGAGCATCCGATCGTCATGAACCGGCCGAAGGCCGATCACGCCGAGCACGATTCGCAGGATATCTGGTCGGCGGTCTGCATTGCGGTGCGCGCGGCCAATGAAAAAGCCGGCGTGGCAGCGCAGGACATCGTCGGCATCTCCTTCGACGCCACCTGCTCGCTGGTGGTGCGGGGCAAGGATGGTGGCCAACTCAGCGTCTCGGTATCAGGCGAAAGGCGCTGGGACACCATCGTCTGGCTCGATCACCGCGCCATTGCCGAGGCCGATGAATGCACCGAAAGCGGCCACGCCGTGCTCGACTATATCGGCGGCGTCATGTCGCCGGAAATGGAGACGCCGAAGCTGATGTGGCTGAAGCGCAACCTGCCCGCAACATGGAACGAAGCCGGCTATCTATTCGACCTCGCCGACTTTCTCAGTTGGAAGGCAACCGGTTCGCTTGCCCGCTCGCAATGCACGCTGACCGCCAAATGGACCTATCTGGCGCATGAAGAGACCGGCTGGCGGCGCGACTTCTTCAAAGCCGTCGGGCTCGGCGATCTTTTCGAGCATGGCAATCTGCCTGACAAGGCCAGCCCGGTGGGCGCCGATATCGGAGGGCTGAGCGCGCAAGCCGCAGCCGAGCTTGGCCTGACCGAACAATGCCGGGTCGGCGCCGGCGTCATCGACGCCTATGCCGGCGCGCTCGGTGTGCTCGGCGGCTTCGCCGGCGACGAAACCAACATCGGCCGGCATCTGGCGCTGATCGCCGGCACTTCGAGCTGCGTCATGGCGATGTCGCCCGACCCGCAGCCCTTTGCCGGGGTCTGGGGCCCGTATTATGGCGCGGCGCTTCCCCGGCTTTGGCTGTCGGAAGGCGGCCAGTCGGCCACCGGCGCGCTGCTCGATCACATCATCCGCTGGCACGGCGCAGGCGGCGAGCCGGACGCCGCCATGCACGCCAGGATTGCCCGGCGCGTTGTCGAGTTGCGCGCCATAGAGGGCGAAAATCTGGCCGGAAGGCTGCATGTGCTGCCGGATTTCCATGGCAACCGCTCGCCGCTCGCCGACCCGCATGCCGTCGGCGTCATCAGCGGCCTGACGCTGGATTCCTCCTTCGACAGCCTGTGCAAGCTGTATTGGCGCACCGCCGTCAGCATTGCGCTGGGCGTGCGGCATGTGCTGGAAGCGCTGAACGAGAACGGCTATCTGATCGACACGCTGCATGTCACCGGCGGTCACACCAAAAACCCGCTGTTGATGGAGCTTTATGCCGACGCCACCGGCTGCACGGTGGTCGAGCCGCTGGCCGATGAGGCGGTGCTGCTCGGTACCGGCATGATCGCCGCCACTGCCGCCGGGCTTTTTCCCGATTTGAACGCCGCCTGCGTCGCCATGCAGCAAGGCGGCAAGACGCGAGAACCCAACTCGGCGGCCGCCGGCCGGTTCGACCGCGACTACCGGGTGTTTTTGGAGATGCACCGGCAGCGGCAGGCGCTGGATGCGATCAGGTAGTCTCGAATGGCCTGCAATGCGTCTGCTATCTCTGATTCCATCGCCGGATAATTGGCTCGCCAAGGTCGTGCTCATAACCGAGCACGCTTGTGCTGGCGGTATCCAGCACGAACAAGGTGCCATCTTGCGGCGGCAGCCCGAGCCAGCGCGCCGTCAGCACCCGCAGGAAATGCGAGCTTGAGAACACCAGGACATTGCCGTTGACGTCGCGCAATTCATTGACGATCCGATCCGCCCTCGCGCCGACATCCTCTGCCGCCTCGCCGTCAGGGCAGCCATCGCGAAACAGACGCCAGCCGGGGCGTTCGATGAGGATCTGCTTCGTGGTCAGTCCCTCGTAGGCGCCGTAATCCCATTCCGCCAGATCGGCCTTCTTCACGCCGGCCGAACCGAAGCCGGCCAATGTACAAGTCTTGAAGGCGCGCTGAGACGGGCTCGACCAGACAGCCTGGAACGAAAGCCCCTGCAACCGCTCGGCGACCCGCCCGGCGGCCGCCTCGCCGGCTGGCGTCAACGGTATGTCGGTCAGGCCGGTGTGCTTTCCCGACGCGCTCCATTCCGTCTCGCCATGCCGAACCAGATGGATTTCGGGAAACGCGCTCATCCGCATGCCCTTTCGAGACACTGGGTATACAGCCTGCCCGGCTAGAAACCGCCTGAAGAGCAGACCTCATCGACTTCTACACTTCTACAGTCGCTGCTTCCGACGGTATTGCAAGCGGCGCGACCGGATCTCACGAGGGTCGGCGACGATCATCGCAACTTTTCGAAATGCGCCGGCGGAGGCGGATGATCCAGAGATATCCAGAGAAGAGACAGAGGGATCTGCTACCGGGTCGTGCGATCATTGCTTGGAGTAGCGCTGCTGATCTCCAGAACGAGCTTTCTGCGAATGGCGACCCAATAGTCGGCGGGTGAAGCGGGAGCGATGACGAATGATCCTGCCCCGCCGATGACATTCTCCCTGAAGTAGCCGGGAAGGTCGGTGGTGATGCCAGGCTCGGTTCGCTCCACTGCGATTGCGTTGATGATGTAACCCTTGGCAACCGCTCGCCGGCGGCTTTCCGTCACCGGCAACCCGTCATTGTTGGTTCCATTCGAGGAGACATCGATAATGTTCTTTCTTGCAGTTCCCGGAAACCCGTCGAGCAATTGGCCGCTTACGTCGATCGCGAAGGAAAGAGACGTTCTTCCGCGAGAGCTGCGCCCTTGACCCGTGTCGCCCGCCCTGTCGATGGTTGAGGCCGCAGCTGCAGCTTGCCCACTGTCGCATATTGTCGTCCACGGCAGCACCGTCTGGAGGCGTCCAACGCTCGACCATTGGATGTAAGTGATGGCAATACATCCGACCAGGCCGCCGGCGATGGCGTACGCCACCTCTTTCGAACGGAGTGCGTCGACATGCCCCTGTCGCTGCAGGGTCGCATGTTCGATGTTTATTGAGGCGGACTTGTCGACCGCAAAGACGATCGCCGCATCGACATCGTTTGCCCAGGCCTTCGCGCCAGGGAAGGGTACAATGGCGGCAAGCAAGCAAACGCCGGAAACGAGGCTGCGGAGGCTCCGCAGCGTTGCATGAGACATAGGGCGTTTCCTCGTTCCCCGCTTAAGGCGCGTCGCGTTTGAACCGATTCATGCGACGCGCTTGAAGTCTTTGTTTTTGTGCATGCTGTTGTTCCAAAACCGCCGCACACCTTTGGGTCAAGCCCAAGGGCACGCTTTTGGGCGATATGCACTAGCCGCGAAATTCTAGATGAACCCGACATTCTCGCTTCTCCAGGCAAGCACCGTCATCGTCCATTTGAATGACAGGGCACAGCGCCGTACGCCTTGCTGGCTCAACGCTTCCCTTGAGCCAGCCCCCTTGCCATAGCTGCCCATTTCGTCGACAAGCCGTGCGGATAATGCGGAATCCGGGCCGATCACGGCCATTTTCCGCGCTGAGACGCGGCTTCCGGCCCTTTTTGCCGACGCGCCGCAATCGGATAGGCGAAATAATGTCTGCGATCGAAGCCGGCGCGCGCGCGCCGGAAAATCTTTGGCGTCGGGAAATCAAGGCGACGCTGGCGCTCGCCTGGCCGATGGTGCTCACCAATCTCGGCCAGACCGCGATGACCGCCACCGATGTCATGATGATGGGGCGGCTGGGTCCGGACACGCTGGCCAGCGGCGCGCTCGGCGCCAACCTCTATTTCATGCCGCTGATCTTCGGGCTCGGCCTGATGTTGGCGACCTCGCCGATGATCGCAACGGAACTCGGCCGCCGTCGCCACTCGGTGCGCGATCTGCGCCGCACCGTGCGGCAGGGCCTGTGGCTGGCAATCCTCATCTCAATCCCGATCTGGATATTTCTCTGGTACGGCGAGGCCGTGTTGCTGGCCATGGGCCAGGAACCGGCGCTGGCGTATCAGGCCGGCATCTACCTGCGCTCGCTCGAATGGGCGGTGCTGCCGTTCTATGGCTATATCGTCCTGCGCTCGTTCATCTCGGCGCTGGAGCGGCCGGGTTGGGCGCTGGTCATCGTCTTCGGTGCCGTCGCCTGCAATGTGTTCTTCAACTGGGTGTTCATGTTCGGCAATCTCGGCGCTCCTTCGATGGGCATTGCCGGCTCCGGCCTCGCCACCACGCTGTCCAGCATGCTGATGTTCGCCGGCATGGCGGCGGTGGTGACGCTTGAGCCGAAGTTTCGCCGCTACCAACTGTTCGGGCGGTTTTGGCGGGCCGACTGGCCGCGCTTCAAGGGCCTGCTCCGGCTCGGCCTGCCGATCGCCGGCCTGCTTGCCTTCGAGGTGACGATCTTCAACGCGGCGGCCCTCCTCATGGGGCTGATAGACGCCGCCTCGCTCGCGGCGCATGCCATCGCCATCCAGATCGCTTCGATCAGCTTCATGGTGCCGCTTGGCCTCAACCAGGCGGCGACGGTGCGCGTCGGGCTCGCCCATGGCGCCGGCAATCCGGAAGGTGTTTCCCGCGCCGGCTGGACCGCTTTTGTCATGGGCGTCTCGTTCATGGCGCTGATGGGTCTGGTGATGATCCTGTGGCCGCAATTGCTGATCAGCGCCTTCATCGATCTCGCCGACCCGGCCAATGCCACTGTGATCGGGCTTGCCGTGTCGTTCCTGGCCTTTGCCGCGCTGTTCCAGATTTTCGATGGCGCCCAGGCCGTGGCCGCCGGCATGCTGCGCGGCCTGCACGACACCCAGGTGCCGATGATCTATGCCGCGATCGGCTATTGGGGCATCGGCCTGCCGCTCGGCGTGCTGCTTGCCTTCCATTCCGGGCTCGACGGCGTCGGCATCTGGATCGGCCTGTCGTTGGGGCTGGCGGTGGTGGCGGCGCTGCTCCTGGCGCGCTGGCTGGGGCGCGTTCGGATCGCCCCGCCGCTCTCCTTTGGGCATTGATGAAAGCGGCTTCGTCACGAAGCAGGACGGGGATCGTGACGTCTATGGATATTTCGTCTGATTTGCACGCGCGGCCTGTGGGCTTAGGTCACTGTGCAACTCTTTTGGCAGTGGAAGGCTTGAGCACCGCAAGTGCACCGCGCGGGCGAACAATTTTCGTTGCTTCTGCTGGTGCTCCTTGATGGCTGCTGCGAGCCCTAATCCGTACGGGCCAAGAAAGACGCCGGTTCCCCAGCCCGGCTGCTTTTTTTCGCGAGCGTCGTAGTCCGAAGCCTCCATGCGGGCTTGCTGGCATTCCGGCGACGCCCATTTCCGGTCTTGCTTCGAAAGCGACGCTCCATAGTCGACCGGAGAGGTCGCGCATCCGGCTACTGTCGCGGCCAACGCGACGAACATTGCAATTCTCATCCCCAAGCCCTTGATAAGCATTGTGAGAGTACACAGAACTCTTCTTCCAACAAGGGGATAGCTCCGAAGAAGCGAAGAAGGCGTTCGAACGCCAAGCGCAGAGGCGGCTTGCTAGTTTGAAGTCGCCCGTCGTTCAAGCGAGCGCGCATATTGCGTCAGCGGGAAGCACATGACGAAGAAGATCAAGGCGACCAGCCCATAGACGGTGAACGGCTCGAAGGTCGCATTGTTGATCGCGTTGGATGTCCTGACCAGTTCCTCGAAACCGATGATCGAGGTCAGCGCGGTCGACTTGATCAGCTGCACCAGGAAACCGACGGTCGGGGCACGGGTGATCGAAAACGCTTGCGGCAGGATGATCAGCCTCAGTTCCTGCAGATAGTGAAGGCCGAGACTGGCGCCGGCATCCCACTGGCCGCGCGGCAGCGCATCGACGCCGCTGCGCCAGATCTCGGCGAGATAGGCGCTGGCGAAGAAGGTCAGGCCAAGCGCTGCAGCGGTCCACGGCTCGATGCGCAAGCCTAGCATCGGCAGGCCGAAGAACATCAGGAAGAGCTGCATGAGCAGCGGCGTTCCCTGGAAAAGCGCGATGTAGCCCGACGCAAGCCGTCGCGCCCATTTATTCTTGGCGATCCGGAAGAACAGCACGAGCATGCCGACCACGCCGCCGCCGACGAAGGCCGCCAGTGACAGAAGCACCGTCCAGCGCGCGGCGAGCAGAAGGTTGCGGACAATATCCCAGAAGGTAAATTCGATCATGACACGCCGGCTCCCAGAGCGCGGCGGCCGCCGCTGACCAGCAGCCGGCGCAGCCCCATCGACAGGACGAGATAGACCATCGTCACCACGAAATAGGTCTCGAAAGCACGGAAGGTGCGCGCCTGCAGCATGTCGGCCTCGTAGGTCAGTTCGCGCACCGCGATCTGCGACACCACGGCGGACTCCAGCATCATGATGATGATCTGGCTGGTCAGCGCCGGAAAGATCACCTTGAGCGCTTGCGGCAGCACGATCTTGACGAAGACCTGACGCAGCCTGAGCCCAAGCGCAAGGGCGGCTTCCGTCTGCCCGCGCGGCACCGCATCGAGCCCGGCGCCGACGATCTCGATCGTGTAGGCCGCCATGTTGAGCGTCATTGCCAGCATGGCGGCCAGCAGCGGATCGAGCCTCACGCCGATGCTGGGCAACCCGAAGAAGATGAAGAACAGCTGCACAAGGAACGGCGTGTTCCTGATAATTTCGACATAGACGCCGATTGCCCGCTTGAGCAGCAAGGGGCCGTTTCGCCGCCCTGCTGCGCCGAGGATGCTGAGGAACGTTCCCGCCAGCGTGGTCACGGCGATCAAAAGGATCGTCATGGCCGCCCCGCGCGCGATCGCACCTGTCGCATCGGCAAGCCAGCCGAAGTCGAGGCTGTAGCCCATGATAGGTCCTTACCTCGGAGATCAATCCTTGAGGTTGTCGGGATTGAGCGGTGTTTTGAGCCAGGCTTTCGAGCTTTCGTCCAGCTTGCCGTCGGCCAGCATCTTGGCGACCGCGTCGTTGACCGCCTGCTTCAGGCGGTCCTCGTTCTTGTTGAGGCCGATATGCGAGGGCGAGGTGAGAAGCTGGAACTTCTGCTCCGGCTTCAGTGCCTCCTGGCGGGCGAGCACCTGGGCGCCGACATCGTTGCCGACGACCATCAGTTGGGTCTGACCCGAGATGAAGGCCTGGATGACGGAGTTGTAGTTGTCGAAACGGCGGATGTCGGCCGAGGCGGGTGCTGCCTCGGTCAGTGACGTATCTTCCAGCGTGCCGCGGTTGACGGCGATCGACTTGTCGGCGAGGTCGTCCTTGCCTTCGACCTTGAGCTCGGCCGGGCCGATCACGGCGATATAGTAGGGTGCGTAGGCGGCGGCGAAATCAATCACCTGCTCACGCTCCTTGGAGTAGCCGACGCTCATCAGGATATCGACGCGCTTGTCGGTAAGATACGGGATGCGGTTCTGCCCGGTCACGCTGACCAAATTGAGCTTGACCTTGAGCTGGTCGGCGATGAATTGCGCCACGTCGATGTCATAGCCCTTGATGCTCATATCAGCACTGGCCGAGGAGAAGGGCGGAAAGTCGGAGAAAATGCCGACATTGATCGCGCCGGCCTTGGTGATGTCGTCGAGCGCGTCGGCATTGGCGGCCTGGGTGGCAAGACCGAGGCCGGCGAGCATCAGCACGGCGGCGATGGATGATTTCATGTGAAGTGCCATTGTCGTTCCCCTGCTGGAAGCTTGTTTTGTTTGAATGCGGCCGCCGGCTCCAGCGCGGCGGTCGCCTTGGATGTGCGTTAAGCTCGCTTGCCTGAGATCGCCGGGCTGAACACCATCAGGCTGAGGATTTCGAACAGCACCTGCGCGCCGGCATGGGCCGTGTTGGTGGTTGCGTCGTATTGCGGCGCCACCTCGACGACGTCGCCGCCGACGATGTTGAGCCCTTTGAGGCCGCGCAGAAGTTCAAGCACTTCCCGCGTCGTCAGCCCGCCGACTTCCGGCGTGCCGGTGCCCGGCGCAAAGGCCGGGTCGATGCTGTCGATGTCGAAGGACACATAGGTCGGGCCATCGCCAACGATCTGGTGCGCCTTCGCGATGATGGCGGGCATGCCGAGGCCGGTCACCTCTTCGGCATGCACGACGGTCATGCCGGATTCGTAGGTGAACTCCCACAGATACTCGGCCGAGCCGCGGATACCGATCTGGATTGTGCGCGACGGATCCAGCACCCCGTCCAGCACCGCGTTGCGGAACGGCCCGCCATGGTGGAACTTGGTCATGTCGAACAGGCCGCTGGTGTCGCAATGGGCGTCGATATGGATCATGCCGACCGGCGCTTTTTTGCCGACAGCCTTCAGGATCGGATGGCTGATCGAATGATCGCCGCCGACCGAAAGCGGAATGACTCCGGCGTCGACGATCTGGTTCGTCCGGCGCTCGATGTCGTCATGGCTGGTTTCCAGCCGGTAGCGGCTCTGGAACGGCACGTCGCCGATGTCAGCCACCTTCAGTTCGTGTGTCGGCGCGCATTCCAGCACATGGTTGTAGGGGCCGATGCGCTCGATGGCGCGCAGTGCCCTTGGCCCGAAGCGGGCGCCCGGCCGGTTGGTCACGCCAAGGTCCATCGGCACGCCGATCATCGCCACCTGCAGATCGCCGAAATCAGGATTGTCGGCGGCTATTTCCCGGTAAGGCGCGCTGAGGAAGGTCGGGATGCCGGAATAGGGCGCCAGCCGCGTGCCGCTCTTGGAAAAAATCTTGTCGGCGACGCGCCGGAATTTTGGGTCGAACATCTCGCCGCCATGGCTTTCGCCATATTTGCGGCGCAACGCTTCGAGCTTGCCGCTGTTATAACCCATGTCGGTCCTCCATGGCTGGTGCAGTGCGGCCATCAATGACGGTCGCCATTCCTGCCGGCTGCCTGCGGATTTCACGTCTTGATGCTGTACGAGCCAAAGTGTCTTGCAGCTGCATTGAAAAATCAATTGATATTGTTAGGGTGTTTGCTGTGAGAAAATCTCACATTAATGTCGAGCACGGTCTGATCCAAAACCGGGGGGATCGTGTTCCTTTGAGGCTCCGATGGCCAAGCGTCTGCCTCCCCTGAATCCATTGCGGGCCTTCGAGGCGACGGCGCGCCATGCCTCGCTGACCAAGGCGGCGGCTGAGCTCAACGTCACCCACGGCGCCGTCAGCCATCAGATCAAGGCGCTCGAACAGTCGCTGGGCGTCAAGCTGTTCCAGCGCGCCGGTCAGCGGGTGAAGCTGACGCCGCACGGCGCCGAATTGCTGCCGGCGGTGTCAACTGCCTTCGACGGCATCGCCGCCGCCACGCAGCGCATGACAAGGCCGGCGAGCACCGGCGCCCTGTCGGTGTCCTGCGTGCCGGCACTGCTGCTGCTGTGGATGATCCCGCGGCTCGGCAGCTTCACCTCGCAGTATCCCGATATTAGGCTGACGCTGATCCCGTCGAATGATGCCAAGGACGTCCGCGCGCCACAGATCGATATCTGCGTGCACTATGGCGATGGCAGCTGGATCGATTGCTGGATGCGCAAATGGTCGGGCCTCGAACTGTTCCCGGTGGTCAGCCCGACGCTGATCAACAACCGTCCGATCCGCACCGTGCGCGATCTCGCCGATCACGTCTTCCTGCACGGGGACGACGGCCGCGAATGGCACACCTGGCTGGCCGCCGCCGACGCGCTGGATCTGGAGCGCGGCCGCCGCCATCATCTCGGCGACGCGCGCATGGCGAGCGAGGCGGCGGTCCACGGCCATGGCGTGGCGTTGGGCGATACGGTGACAGCAAGCGGACTGCTTGCCAGGGGACTGCTGGTCGCGCCGTTCAGCCTGTCGGTGCCGGCGGTCGACGATTTCTATGTCGTCTGCCGCAACGAAATGAGGTCGGCGCCGATCGTGCAGCTGTTCATCGACTGGCTGTTTGCCGAAAAGGAGCAGGCCGACGGCCGCGCCGATGCGCCGGTGGCGGGCCGCATCGGCATCCGCAGGAAGCGTCCGGCGCTGAGGGTGATCGGCGCCAAGACCGCGCCCTGAAGTGGCTGCAGCCGACGCAGCGCGCTTCCCGCAGCCTTTTCTTTTTGTCGGGCCAGCCGGCAAAGCGGGAGGCGCATTCAAACATTCAATGCTAAGAGGCATTTGGAGCAATTCCCGGAATAGTGCGCAGCGGCTTCCCGGGAAAAGCGCTAAACAAAAGCTAGGGCGAGCAGCGAAGGCGGCATCGAGACATGACCAAGACCGATATAGCGCGGCGCGTCTACAACCACACCTGGAAGCTCGACCCGATTATCCGCAGCCTGCTCGACACCGATTTCTACAAGCTGCTGATGCTGCAGATGATCTGGGGCATGTATCCCAAGATCGACACCACGTTCTCGCTGATCAACCGGACCACCTCGGTTCGCCTTGCCGAGGAGATCGACGAGGCAGAATTGCGCGATCAGCTCGACCATGCCCGCACCTTGCGCTTCTCCAAGAAAGAGATGATCTGGCTTGGCGGCAACACCTTCTATGGCCGCAAGCAGATTTTTGAACCGGAATTCCTCGCCTGGCTCGAGAATTTCCAGTTGCCGGAATACGAGCTTTCCAAGCGCGATGGCCAGTACGAGCTCACTTTCAGCGGTCCGTGGATGTACACAACACTCTGGGAGATCCCGGCGCTGGCAATTATCAATGAACTTCGCTCTCGCGCCGCCATGCGGGCGTTCGGGCCCTTCGCGCTCGACGTGCTCTATGCTCGCGCCAAGGCCAAGATGTGGGCCAAAACCGAGCGGCTGAAAGCGCTGCCGGATATCCGCATTTCGGATTTCGGCACCCGCCGCCGCCATTCCTTCCTGTGGCAGCGCTGGTGCGTCGAAGCGCTGAAGGAAGGCATCGGCGAGGCTTTCACCGGCACCTCCAACGTGCTTTTGGCCATGGACAACGACCTCGAGGCGCTCGGCACCAACGCGCATGAACTGCCGATGGTGTTCGCCGCGCTCGCCAATTCGGAAAAGGAAATGAAGCAGTCGCCCTACAAGGTGCTGCAGGACTGGCAGCGCTACTATGGCGGCAATCTGCTGATCGTGCTGCCGGACACCTTCGGCACCGCGGCGTTCCTGCGTGACGCGCCGGACTGGATCGCCGACTGGACCGGTTTTCGCCCCGACAGCGCGCCGCCGATCGAAGGCGGCGAAAAGATCCTTTCCTGGTGGCGCGGAAAGGGCAAGGACCCCAGACAGAAGCTGCTGATTTTCTCCGACGGGCTCGAGGTCGAGACCATCGAGGAAACCTACCGCCATTTCCACGGCAAGGTGCGCATGTCCTTCGGCTGGGGCACCAACCTGACCAATGATTTCGAGGGCTGCGCGCCGACCAAAACCAACCGGCTCGACGCCATCTCGCTTGTCTGCAAGGTCACCGAGGCCAATGGCCACCCGGCGGTCAAGCTCTCCGACAATCCCGCCAAGGCCACCGGCGACGAAAAAGAGATCGAGCGCTATTTGCGCATATTTGGCGAGAAAGACCGCGTGGAGCAGCTGGTCAAGGTGTAAGGGGCTGCGGATGGTTTCGCCTCGCCAAAAGGGAAATCTCGGATAGCGTGAGTTCCCGCCCACCCCCCTCTGTAGAGGCCCCGCAAAAACCCCCCCCCGGGGGGGGAGGGACGGGTGGGGAGAGACGCCCCAGAAGGACACCGT